>JBAPMW010000485.1:0-5432 GCA_049278815.1 Hyphomicrobiaceae bacterium | reverse complement strand
GCCTGATGCACCTCAGAGTTGAAAATCCATCCCGCCGTGCGCGGATGAGACTCTCCAACTGCCGGTTTTAGGGTGAAGCGTCATGGGGCGTAAGTCTGACCGCCTTTGGCACGACCCCTTAACCACGGCGCAGGCGCAGATTTGGACGCATGGCCGTCCGGGGTTCAGCATGCCCGACATCCGAGCCGGAGCCGCACCGCAAGGCCTTTGCAAGGCGCTGTATTTTCAATCCGGGCGCGAACGCGCGCGCTGCCGGTGCGGGGGAGCCGGGCTGAAATGCTCGCGAATGACCTCGGTTTCCGCTCGCGGACCGCATCCGTTGTTTCCGATCAAGGCGGCCTCAAGGACCGCGGCCGTCTTGTCGGACAGGCAGGGGGAAAGCGGTTCAGGCTTGGAGTCCACTGGGAGTGTGCCATGAAAGTGAAGGATGTGATGCACAAGGGTGCCGAATGGGTCGCACCGCAGACGCCAGTGACCGATGTCGCACGCAAGATGCGCGAGCTCGATGTCGGGGCGATGCCGGTAGGCGAGAACGACCGGCTGATCGGCATGGTGACGGACCGCGACATCGCCTGCCGCGGCGTGGCGGACGGCAACGACCTCGGCAAGCTCACGGCGCGCGACGTGATGAGCAAGGGGATCTTCTATTGCAGGGACGAGGAGGACCTGGAGGACGCCTTGCGCATCATGGAGCAGAAGCAGGTGCGCCGGCTGCCGGTGCTCAACGACAGGAAGCGCATGGTGGGCATCCTGAGCCTCGGCGACATCGCCGATGCCGCCTCGCACGAGCTGTCGGGAGAGGTGATCGCCGCCGTCTCCGCGCATCACCAGTAAGGCGGTGGGCGCCGACGCGGCGTTCATGCCGCGCCCAGGCCATGCGGGTGCGGTGTCACGGCGCCAGCATGGCTTGGCGCGCAGTCCGCTGGGAAGCCTTGCCGCGTGCAGCAGCATCAGACCGCCACAACTTTTGGAAACAGCGTCACGTTGTCCTCGACCTTCACAACTCCCGGCACGCCCTTCACCAGGACCGCCAGCGCGCGCCTCTGGTCATCGGAATCGACTGCACCCCAGAGATCGACCACGCCGTCCTTGACGGAAAGGTTCACGAAGGCCGTTTTGAGCCAGGACTGCGCCTTGATCTGATCCCAGATCGCCTTCTGCAAGGCGCCGCTGTCCGACCTGGCCGCGGGTGCGGTAATGCTGACCTCGGCCAACGCACGCACGAGGTCGGCGCGGCTGATCATCCCCGCCAGGCGTCCATCCGAGACCACGGGCACCTGACGGATGCGGTGCGTGTCGAGCACGTCGGCGACCTCGGCCAGGCTCGCGCCTTCGGACACGGAGACGATCACGCGCGTCATGACTTCCTGCGCCTTGTGTCCATGGCTCTTCACGTATTCGCGGGCCTTGACGTCGGGATCGGCGAACGCCTCGAGCCACCACTTGCGCCGCTTCTCCGTGCCGGTCTCGCTGCGGTGGACGAGATCGGTCTGGCTGACGATGCCGATCAGCTTCCGGTCGCCCGACACCACCGGGACGGCACCGATGCGGTGGCTCACGAGCAGGGCGGCAATGTCGCCGACGGTCGTGTCGGGACCGACCGTCACTAGATCCTTCGTCATCACGTCGCGGGCTTGCATGGGGCTATCTCCACGGCAGGGAACTGAGCATCTTTGGATCAAACTAGGCCGAGGCCAAGCTGCCGGCCTTGACCTGGGTCAACGCTCCTTTCGCGCACGCGACGGAGAGTTGACCTCGCTCAACGCCCAAGCGGCGATCGCAGTCACGAAAGGCGGCGGGCAACTTCTGCGCCGGGGGCGCGTTGAGAGCGTGTCTTGCTTTTTTGGGAGAGTGTGGCCGATGCCAAGAAAGACGATCCGAACCTGGGTGGTGATTGCCGACGCAGCCCGCGCGCGGGTGTTCGAGACCAGGGGCAGGGGCACGGGGCTCACGGCCGTCGAGGACATGACGCTGGATGCCGAGCTCCCCCCGAGCCGGGAGATCGGCACCGATCGACCCGGGCGCGGCTTCGAATCGGTCGGCAGCGCGCGCCACGCCATGGAAGGCTCGTCGGACCCGCATCGGGAGCGGAAGCGCCAGTTCGCGCGCCGCATCGTCGACGCGGTCGAGGCCCGGCAGACCGCCAGGAGCTTCGACAGGCTGGTGCTGGTGGCCCCGCCGGTGACGATGGGCGACCTGCGCGCCACGCTGCCGGCCAAGGTCAAGGCCGCGGTCGCCGCCGAGCTGGTCGCGGACCTGACCAACACGCCGACCAGCGAGCTGCCGGCGCATCTGGCGGATTACATTCCCCTTTGATTGACGCTTGCCCGCCCGGACTTGGAAACCGCTCAGGACTCGGCCATGCCGGCAGCCAGCGCAGCGGCCGCGCCTCTGAGCGCGGCGTCGCCGGCGAGGATCACGTAGACCGGGATCGGCGCGAGATAGGACGTCATGCGGCCCTTGGCCTCGAACGCGCGGCGGAACGGCCCGGCCGACAGCACGTCCACCATCCTGGGGGCGATGCCACCGCCGATGTAGACACCGCCGCGGGCGCCGAAGAACAGCGCTGCATCGCCCGCGAAGCGGCCGAGCCAGGTGGCGAACCGCTCGACAGCCTCGCGTGCGGTCGCGTCGTCGCCGGAGAGCGCGCGCTGCACCACCTCGGGCGCGTCCAGCGGCTCCGCCCGTCGGCCCGCCAGCTCGGCCAGCACGCGATAGGTGTCGGCGAGGCCAGGGCCGGACACGACGCGCTCCACCGACAGGCGCTCCCGTCCCGTCAGCAGCCGCTCCAGCATGGCGAACTCGCGCGCGTCCTCCACGGCAAAGGCCACGTGGCCGCCTTCGCCCGGCACGGCCCGCCAGCCGGACGGCGACCATGCCAGCCCCGCCACGCCGAGCCCGGTGCCCGGCCCGAGCACCGTCTTGGCCGCACGCTCGACGGGCGCGCCGCCGCCGATCTGGTGCAGGTCGGACGGCCCCAGATGCGGCAGCGCGTGGGCAAGCGCCTCGAAGTCGTTGAGGACCAGCAGCCGCTCGACGCCCAGCGCGGCCCGCAGCTCCTCGCGGCCGAACGACCAGGCAGAGTTGGTGAGCCTGACGCTGTCGCCCACCACCGGCGCCGCCACCGCCACGGCTGCCGCCGTTGGCCGCTCGGCGACGCCCTTCAAATAGGCCGACGCCACGGCGTGCAGCGAGGGAAACTCGGCCCCGCGAAAGCGGGCGGCGCCGGCAAGCCGCAGCGTCTCGAGGTCGGCGATGGCCAGCCGCGCGTTGGTGCCGCCGATATCGGCCACGAGCGCCGTGCGCGGCGGGCTGCGGGTGCCTTCGGTGAGCATGCGGTGGCGTCCTCCGCTGCGATCCTGTCCCCACGGCACCGGGATGCGCGAGAGATCGCGGGGGGATGGCTTAGCAAGGCTGCAACCATGAGGCGAGCGCAAAGTGGCGGGGCTCGCGCTTGCCGGCTACGCCTGAAGGCCGCGGAGATTTCTCACTTCTCCGCCCGATGCACCGCCGACGGCGACCGGGTTCACTGAGGTTGCGGCGAGCACGGAACGGCAGGCGGCCCGCTGGGGTCAAATCACGCAGCTCCGCGCGCTATGCGTGAAGCGCCTTCCTGCGCCGCCAGGCAGAGCCGATACCGGCGGAGACGAGGAACAGGAGGAGCATTGCCGGCAGGAAGGGGCCGTCCGGCGTCGCCAGGCTCCTGGCGACGGAGAGCCAGGCACAGGCGGCGAGGCCCGTGTGCAGAAACGTCGCGTCCGCCAGGGCGTAGCGCACGAACAGGCCGCCGAGCACGCACAGCGCGTAGATCGTCGGATGGGCGAGGAGCCCCCCGAGCATGCCGAGCCAAGCCGCCGGGGCACGGCTGAGCAGGGCGAGCATCGCCGCACTTGCCCCTATGACGATCGCCGCGGCGGCTCCGCCGAGCGGGCGAAGAACGCTCGGCTCCCGGCTGGTCTCCCCCGTGGCCCCGGTGCTCTCCCGCAGCACGAGCCACCCCACCAGAACGCACATCGTTGCCAGCGAGAACGGCTCCAGTGGCGCGGGCGACCATGGCTGAGCGCGCAGCACAAGGAAGGCTGCGCCGGCGCACGCCAGGGCAACCAGCACGACGGTCCGCAAAGGCCGCAGCAGCCACTCCCCTCTGCGTGCCCCTCTGCGCGCCCGGGCCGTGCCCAGAAGCACCAGCGCCAGCAGGGGGATGGCCGCGTGCAGGATGGCGTCAGAGCGCATTCATGAGCCTCCGCGCCCGCTCGATCACGGCGGCCGAGCACACCCGCGCGCCCGCGCATTGCGCCAGGAGCTCGGCGATGGCGCGCCTGGCGCCTTCGCGGTCATCGGCCAGGCTGGAGAGGTAGAACGTGAGCAGCGCGCCCACGTCCGACTGCGCGTGATGCTCGGCGATGGCGCTGCGCGCGTCCACCACGTAGCTCTTGGTGGTGAGGAGCCGCACGAAGGAGGCGCTGGCGATGCCCCAGTCGAGGTAGCGAGCCTTCACCGCCTCGTCCTGCCTGGCGGAGATGCGCACGACCAGATCGAGGCGGAGGAGGTGGGCTGCCAGATAGGCGGCATCGTGCTCCAGCGCGCGGTCGACGAGATCGATGCTCTTCCTCAACTCGCCCGCCCTGAGCGCGAGCTCGGCATCGACGAGATAGGCGTCTGCCCGCGCCTGCTTGGGCAGGAACTGCGCCTCGCCGTGGGCGGCTTTGGCCGCCGCGGCCGCGAGCGTGAGGTTCTCAGCTTCGCCCGACCGCAGCGCCGTGTGGGCGATCTCGATCTGCACGCGGTGGCGGAGCAGCGGCGTCTCCGCCAGCGACAGGATCTTGCGGAGGGCGACGTGGCGGGCGGCGAAATCCTGCTGCAGCTCGGCGGCGATGAAGAGCTCGCGCATCCTCCTGTAGCCGGGCCGTTTCACCTCCTCGTTCAGCACGTCGCTGTTCCGCATCAGCCAATTCTCGCCCGCCGGCTGGTCGGCGGACACGTTGACACCCTTGTCCTTGCACCGTGCCACGATCGCCGCCGCGATCGCATCGGAGGTCTTGTGCGTTCTGATGATCTCGTCGAACCCCTCCCCCGAGATCTGGCAGCCGCCGGGAGGCGGGCGCGGGGGCCGGGGTGGCTCCCCCCTTTGCAGCGGGAGGAAGGCGGCGAGCGCGAGCGCACCGATCCAGAGGGCGACCCCGGCGCGCGCGACGAACGCCAGTGAAAAACGGCCGTTCGGGTCCTTCGTCATCCGCGTCGCACCCTGCACTTGCGGCTGGCGTAGTCGGCGAATGAATGGCGCATCCGCTCAAATTCGATGTAAGGGTCGCCGGATGCGTACTCGACCCAGCGGAAGCAGATGTGCCGTTGCGTCAGTGCCTCGTGCACGGCGGCGAACAACGGGAAGCCCGTGTCGGCGACGAAAAAGTAGGGCGCACGCGCGCCGCTCT
>JBAPMW010000484.1:0-1992 GCA_049278815.1 Hyphomicrobiaceae bacterium | reverse complement strand
GCGATGAGGTCCACGGTGGCGGGGTCGTCCTCGCGCAGGAACTCCAGCGCGCGATCGGAGAACACCACGCCGAACCCCCAGGTGGCGTCCGCCGGATTCTGCTCGACCAGATGGACCTCATCGCGCGGGTGCCGGTGCCGCCACAGCGCGGCAAAGTAGAGCCCGCCCGGTCCGCCGCCGAGCACGCCTATGTGCATGGCACGGCGCCGGTCCGGCTTGGGTTGCAAGGCACCGCTCAATGCAATACTGGCCCCTTGAGCAGGCTGCGGCGGTCGGTGGAGCGCAGGCCGACCTCGAAGGTGCGGCCCTCGCGGTTGATGGTGAGAGGCACCGTCACGCCGGCGTCGCCCAGCGCCCAGATTCGGCGGAACAGACCGGCCAGGCTGCTCACGGTGCTGCCGCCGGTGGCGAGCACGATATCGCCCTCGCGCAGCCCCGCCTCGTGCGCCGGTCCGCGTGCGGCCACGCCGAGCAGCGCCACGCTGCTGCCGATCTCGGTGGCGTAGAGGCCGAGCCAGGGCCGTGCCGGGCGGCTGGGCCGGCCGATGGTGGTGAGGTCGTCGAGGATCGGCTTAACGAGGTCGATGGGCACGATCATGTTGGCCTCGTCGGCCTCGCGCCGCCCCGCACCGGAGCTGGACGCCTGGATCTGCAGGGAGCCGATGCCCAGCAGGTCGCCGGCGGGGCCGATCAGGGCCGTGCCGCCCCAGAACGGGTGCGCGGGCGCTGTGTAGATCGCCTCCTCCAGCAGGTATTCCCAGTAGCCCGCGTACTCCTGCTTGGCGATGATGCGCGCCGCCACCGAACGGCTGCGGCCGCCGGCGCCTGCTACGACCACGCGCATTCCCACCTCCGCCTTGCCGGAGCGCCCCAGGGGCAGCACCGGCTCGTCGAGATGTGCCAGCGCCTGCACCAGCCCGAAGCCGGTCTCCTGGTCATAGCCGAGCACGTGGCCGGGTACGGTGCGTCCGCCGCTCAGGCTGATCCACACGGTTTCCGCCTCCGTGATCAGATAGCCGATGGTGAGGATGATGCCGTCGTTGCGGATGAGCGCGCCGTGGCCGACGCGCTCTGTCCCCAGGATCTCGGCGGTGAAGGCGTCGGACGGCACGAGCGCCCGCAGGCCCACCACAGCACCCAGCGCCTCGTCCAGCTCGTATTCGTAGTCCTCGGGCTTTGGCTGCACGGCGGCTCCACCCGTCCCAACATCCAGCACCAATTGGAAAAATCCAATGTAGCGCCTTTGTCGCCTACCTGCCACAACTCTCCCGTTCCGACTAGAGCGTTGTCGAGAGCGTTCTGGCGCCGTGGCGAGCGTCTCTGCTAAAGAAGCCCGTTCAACCTCCCCTGGTCGAAGGAGCGGAGCCATGGCGATGGCGGCCCTGTTCGCCTTTCTGCATCATCTGTCGGCGTTCCTGCTGTTCGCCGCGCTGATGCTGGAGCTCGTGCTGCTGCGCGGTGCGCTGACGGTGGAGAACGCGCGCAAGGTCGTGATGGCCGACATGATCTACGGCGTCTCGGCGGGCGTGCTGCTGGTGGTGGGGCTGGGGCGGGTGTTCCACTTCGAGAAGGGCGCCTACTACTACTTCCACAACTGGGCCTTCCACACCAAGCTCACCTTGTTCGTGATCGTTGGCCTGATCTCGATCATTCCGACCCGCGAGCTTCTGCGCTGGCGGCCATCTTTGAAGGCTGGGCAGGCTCCCACTGTTACGCCGGAGAAGATCAAGTCGATGCGCACCGTGATCCACATCGAGCTGACCGCCGTGGTGCTGATCTTGCTGATGGCGGCGCTGATGGCGAAGGGGATCGGAGTTTAGTAGGGTGCGATGCGGCGAAGCGGCATCGCACCGGTGCCCGTGAAGGTCAGATCGGTATTGGGGTCGGGAAGGTTTTACCCTCCCCGCCCTCCGAACCGTACGGGCGGTTTTCCCGCATACGGCTCTCCAGTCGGTGGTTTCTTCATCGAGACTGTCTCGCTGTGTGCCAGGC
>JBAPMW010000483.1:0-22074 GCA_049278815.1 Hyphomicrobiaceae bacterium | reverse complement strand
TGGATACGAGGCTTGAGGAGCTCGTCTCCATCTTTGCGAGGAACCCGCGCAACGCGCTCGCAAACGGGGGCCCCGATCTGGAACCGCTGCCGTGGGACGGATTGGGCTGGAGCGGCGAGGACCTTCGCAAGCGCTCCGACGCCTTCGAGGTTTTCTGCACCAGCCTGGCGCTGCGCGACTATCGCTTCCCCGTGAGCGCCGAGAGCGAGCCTGAGCGCACCTTCGCGTCGATCCCAGCCGGCGGTCCGCACGACCGTGTCTTCGACGGCGTGATCGTCGCCTGGGGCGGCAGGGCACTCACGTCCGTTGCCGACGTGGAGGAGGCTGTCATGGCCGATCCGGACGGCACGGCGCGCATCCTGTTCGTCCAGGCCCAGATCTCCGACCGGCTCCCCGATGCGGACGTGGAGCGGTTCGGCGGCAACGTCCTGGGCTTCCTCACCCGGCCTGACTACGCCAGGGCGGGCACCTCCGAGCAGATCAAGACCTGGCGGGCGATCTACGACGCGCTGTGGGCGGCCACCGGCGGCAGGCTGCAGCTCGACGTCCTGCTCGTGTTCATGTTCCCCGGCGAGCGGGCGAATCTCTTCTCCACCATTCAGTTGCGCGATCGCATCCTGGAGACCCTGAGCCATCACAAGGACTTGGCCGGCGTCCGCTTCGGCGTGGAGATCTGGGACCTGGGGGACATCGCCCAGGCGGCGATGCTCGCCGGCCTGGCGATCCAGCGCGCGCTCAAGAATGTGCAGGTCATCCCCTTCACCGACCGCACCGTCGCCAAGGGCTACCTGGCGATCGTACCGGGCGAGGAGCTGGTGAAGGCGCTGGCGCCGGCCGACACCGACTTCGACGCGGATGAGATCGTGCTGGATCCGCAGTTCTTCCTGGAGAACCCCCGGCACGATCTGGGCGAGGAGCCGGCCGAGAACGCCGGCGCCGGCGCGCTGGCGCGCGACATCAGGGACGGCAAGCAGGCGCAGGCGTTCGTCTGCCACAACGGCATCACCATCATCGCGCGGCACGCGGAGCTGGCGGGGAGGGACACCATCGTGATGACCACGCCGCAGGTCGTGAACGGCTGCCAGTCCTCCTATGCTCTTGCCCGCCTTGGCAGGCAGGTGGTGGGCACCGACTTCGTGGTGAAAATCGTCACCACCGGCGATGAGCGGCTGAAGGACGCGATCGTGCTGGGTGCCAACACCCAGGAGGAGGTCGAGACCTGGGACCTGCTGTCGCGGCGGCGCTTTGTGCGCGAATTGGAGCGCGAGTTCGACCGCAACTGGCGGAACCGCCTGTGGCTGGAGCGGCGCCACCGCTGGCGCGACGTCTGGGAGGAGGCGGGCGCGCCGGCCAACCCGGAGTACATCCTCACCCCGCGCCAGCTCCTGGACGGCTTCGCCGCCTCGATCCTCGGCCGCGCGCATGCCGCGCACACGGGTACGGCGCAGGTGCTCCCCCTGGTGCAGGAGCTCGACGACAAGGCGCGCCTCAAGGGGCGCATCTTCTCTGATGATCACGAGCCCGCCTTGTATCGCGCGGTCGGCTGGATGATCGCAGCCGGCAGAATGTGGGGCCAGACCGAGCGGCCCTCGCGCGGCGACGACGATGAAGGCCGGTTCGACCAGTACCACTACCGGCACCACTTCGTCGGCGCGCTCTGGCGCATCGCCGATGCGGAGCCCGACCGCGTCGACCCCAAGGACCTCGCGCGTGGACGCGACGCGCAGGACCGCGCCACGGCGCTCATCGAGCGGCTGGCCGACAAGAGCGACCGGCGGCAGCTCTCCAAGCGGGCCGGCGAGGCCGTGCGGGCCGCCATCAAGAAGGCCCCCGCCACTTTCGAGGCGCTGCGCAAGGCCGGTAAGGTGAAGGTGAAGCACATGCCCGACCCGGCCAAGCAGGCGTGGTTCACCGACCTGGCGCGGGCGGAGGCCGATGCGCGCCGGTTGCCGGCGGGCGGCAAGGGGTGGTGGGGGAGGTAGTGAAGCGTCGTGAAGTCGTGAAATGATAAGTCGTGACGAGTCATAATTCACGATTTCGCGACTTCCCGATTTCACGGGATTCCGAGTGGCGCGCGAATCGCATAGCCTTCCGCACGCGTCGACGACCGCACCAAAGGAGTGTCCCATGGGCAAGCTGCTGGAGCTGCCGCGCGAGATCGCCACTGCTTTCTTCTTTGCGGCAGCCATTGGCATCGCCACGGGCGCCGTGGTGGCCGGCCGCACCCAGCGGCTGGCGCCTGCGCTTCCCGTCGCGCTCGGCGCCTTCGCCGTAGCCGCCGTAAGCTTTGGCTATGCCATCTGGCGCAACCATCGCTGGCGGTCGCGGCGCATGTTCGGCCCGAGGCCCCTCGGCGCTGCGCGGCGGTAGGACCACGCGCACGCTGCGAATTCGGCTAAGCAGAGTTTCTTGACGACGCCAACGGACGGACCATTAGCTCCCGGCTCCAGGATGGGGGCGGCAGGCCTCGCACGCGCTGGAGGCAAGCGCCAACCGGATTCCCCTCCCCCTTGTGAGGAGGGGTTAGGGGTGGGGGGACTCCCTCCCTCCGAGGTTCTGCAATCCCCCCCACCCTGTCCCTCCCCCACAAGGGGGGAGGGGACGTTGTGGCCCCCTCCTCGCTCAATAGCCGGCGTCGGTGCAACTTGCTGCGAGACGCAGCGCAAGCGTTGGGCAGCAAAGCGCACTTTGCTTAGGCGCGACGGGTTGGAGTCACGCGCTTTCTGCAGCGCCCCAGAGCCTGAATTTGCGCGACCGCGGCGGACCGGGGTCTCAACTGATCTCGGCCCGATAGTAGCCCCCGACGAGATGGCACTGGGCCACACCCCATTCCGCCGGAGCCCCGTTGAGCATGAATACGACGCGTTCCCGCCGCATGACCGACGTGCCGGACACGATGCCAAGGGCCTTCGCGCCCGCTTCCGTGGGCATGCCCAACGAGACCCGGTCCTCCGCTTTGCCCAGAAGAACTGCGTGCTCACGAGCGAGCGTCGTGATGCTGGCGGCCATCTCGGGTCTGGCAGCGCCGTGCGGAAACAGGGCGGCGGGCACTGTTGCATCCTCCACCATGAAGGCCCGGCTGTTGTGAACGTAAACTCTGTGGATTCGATATACTTGGTCGCCCGCAGCCAAGAGCAACTGCCGACGCTCCTCCTCGCTTGCCACGGCTTCGCCGATCTCCACCGATGACACACGGCCATTCAGGTGTGCGCCGTCGGCACCGCGCAAGCTGCAGAAGCGTGCTGCCAGCTCGACGGACGCAAGGTCGTTGACGAATGTGCCCTTTCCCTGCCGCCGGTATATCAGCCGCTGCGCCTCCATCAGCTCCAGCGCCTTGCGCACCGTTCCTGCGCTGACGCCAAGCTCGTGGGCCAAGTCGTTCTCGTTGGCGATGGAGGGGCCCGGCTTCAACGCGCCGTTGGCGATGCGCTCTGCCAGCACATCTCGCACCTGAAGATACAACGCCCTACGGAAGGGCTGCTTTGAAGCCAACATTCTCTCCCCTGCACGATTCTACGGTTTCTTGACCGCCACTCCTTGATTGCAGGAGGCCTCGGAAGTCTCCGGGTGTGCGGCTGGACATCTGCTACCAACTACCAACTACCAGATGGCAGGCAGTGGAATCGATTCCACGGGGCGTATAGGCAGGGATACCGCGAGATGATCGGTTTTATGCCTATGTCTAGGATGGACCCGCGCAAGCTGGTGCGATGGCAAGGGTCGTTCAACGAGCGGCCGCAATCCGCAGCCGCTCCGGAACGGTCAGCGGAAAGGGGGGCTTGGGGAATGGGGAGTAGGGAGTAGCGATCGCGGTCCCCACTCCCCACTCCCCACTCCGCGGGGCCCGCCGAGGTGAACGCATCAGGATTGGGGGTAGGGACGGACTACTTCCTGATGTCGTCGAAGCCGCGCAGCGCACCCTCGAGGCAGGAGATCAGCTGCTGCTCGCTGACCGGCTTCGTCAGGTACCCACGCGCGCCGCCTTTCATGGCGGCTGCGAATATGTGCTTCTCGGGATGGGCTGTCATGAAGATGATCGGGGTGGAATGTCCGGCCTCGCGCAGACGCTGCTGCACCTCCACCCCGCTCATCCCGGGCATGCGAACGTCTGTCACAAGGCAGGAGGTGAGTTTGAGCAGCTCGGAGCTCAGGAACTCCTCGCCCGACGCAAAGGCCGCCGTCAAATAGCCATGCGCCTCCAGGAGGCCCGCTGTCGCCTCGCGGACCGACAAGTCGTCGTCAACAACGGAGATCAGTGGAGCCATGGCCACGAGACGTCTCCTGCATGGGACCGGGCTACCAAACAACAACCACGCGACGTTGAACACCTATACACGGGTTTAGGGTCGCATCAGTTTGGTTGCTGCAGCCCCAGGGCCTGGGCAATGCGCAGGACGTCCGCCAGCGTCCTCGCTCCCAGCTTGCGCATGGCATTGCCGCGATGCACCTTGACGGTAATCTCCGCCACGCCAAGCTCGCCGGCGATCTGTTTGTTCATCAAGCCGGCGCTGACGCGGGTGATGACCTCCTGCTCCCGCGGTGTCAGCTGCTCGAAGCGGGCGCGCAGCTCGTCGATCGACCTCTGACGCTCCCGCCTGACGCGGTCGAGATCGAGCCCCCGCTGCACGGCATCGAGCAGCTCCTGGTCTCGGAACGGCTTTGTCAGAAACTCGAACGCGCCGGCCTTCATGGCTCGCACCGACATCGGGATATCCCCGTGCCCGGTAATGAAGATGATCGGCAGCTGAACGTTGGCTTTCACCAGCTCGGCCTGAAAGTCGAGCCCGCTCAACCCCGGAAGCCGGACATCGAGCACGAGGCAGCTGGGGCCATCGGGGAGCTTGGCGCGCAGGAGCTCCGTTGGCGAGCCGAACGTCTCGGCGCGCAGCCCCACCGACGCGAACAGATCGGCGAGCGAGGAACGCAACGACACGTCGTCGTCGACGACGAGAACGACGGGTTGCCCTTGGCCCTTGTCCTGCATCAAAGATCCTGCACTACTTCCTGCATCACGCTTCACCGGCAGGCAGCAGAAACTGAAAGACCGTTCCCCGCGGACTGGCCGGCGATGTCCACAAGCGGCCACCGTGCGCCTCGACGATCGAGCGGCAGATCGAGAGCCCGAGACCCATGCCGCTCGATTTGGTGGTGACGAACGGCTCAAAGATGCGGTCCGCCAGCCTGGGATCGATGCCCGGCCCGCTGTCTGCCACGGCGACCAGGACGCCATCGGCCTCGACCACCTTGGCCTCGACCCGAAGCCGCCGCGGTCCGTCGCGGACCGAGCGCATCGCGTCAATTCCGTTCGCGATCAAGTTCACGAGCACCTGCTGCAACTGGACCCTGTCGGCCCGTATGCTGGGAAGCTGCCTCTGCACCTCCATTTGTACCGTGATCTGCGCGCTCTGCAACTCGCTCTGCAGATGAGCGAGAACCTCAGTGATGAGATCGTCAACTTTGAGCGGGCTCCGTTCCTGCGCCTCCCTCTTGAACATGGCGCGGACGCTTGCAACCACCTCGCTGGCGCGCAAGCCGTCCCTGACCACCCGCTGCAGAGTTGTCTGCACCTTGCCGAGATCCGGCGTCTCGTTTGTGAGCCATCTGAGCCCCGCATTGCCGCTTGCGACGATCGCGGCCAGCGGCTGGTTGACCTCGTGGGCAATGGAAGCCGCCATCTCGCCCATCGCGGTGAGCCGTGTGACACGCGCAAATTCCGCACGCTCTGCAGTCTCCCGGTCTCGGGCCTTGGCGAGCTCGAAGAGCATGTCGTTGAAAGCGCCAGCGAGGCGGCCGATCTCATCGCGGCTCGCGACCTCGGCGCGCACGCTGTAGTCCTTGGTCTGCCGTACGGTCGAGGCGACGGCTTCGAGCCGCCGCAGCGGCCGCACAATGTGGCGGTGCGTCAGGACGGCGATGAAGATGCTGAGCCCGGCGAAGGCGCCGATCAGGGCCAGACCCAGGTGCATCCTTCCAAGCAGGCGATCGATCCGCCTCAGCAGCAGCCGGTCGAGCTCCGACTGGGCGAGGGCCCAGGCTTGCATGGCACTCTCCACGGTGCCGGCGTGGTACCGCTCGATGGGCGTTGCGTCCCTGGCATCGACGCCCATGGCGGCGCCGTTCAAGACGCTCACATAGGATTCCATCTTCGAGATCAGGGCCGGGATCGCCCCGGCCACGGCGGCCCGCAGCCGGCCATCGGCATCTCCGCGGTAGGCGGCCTCGATGCTGCTTTCGATCTCGCTCGCGGTCGATCGCAGCAGGCTCACCAGGATGGGCAGGCGCACGTTATGGAAAGTCGAAGCCGTTCCCGCCTCGATGCTCTCCTCGAAGGATTGCTGGAGCAGAGCGAGCCTGCCGAGAAAGGCCGGGATCAGGCGCACGGTGATGATCTGAACGTAGTAGCTGTCGAGATCCGGATCGAGCATCAGGTTCGAATCGTCGCCGATGCGCTGGGCCAGCATCTGCGCCTTCTCCAGCGCGTTCAGCACAAGTGCATCCGCTTTCCGGCCCGCCGGGCCCGCCCGCAGCGCCTGCAAGGCGCTCGCCAAGGCGCCCCCCAGCTCAGCCGTCTGCAGCCCGCCTCCCTCACGGCGCTCCGCCGCAGCGAGCGCCTCCAGGACGTCGGTCGAGGCGCGCGACCGACCGTCATGCGCGTGCGCCGCAGGCCCGAGAATGGCCGCATAGGTCTCGCGCACCGTCACGAGATAGCGGTTGCCGACAAGCTCCTTGCGCGCGAAGTCGATGGCGATCTGCGCCTCGATCGACAGGGCACGCACCGGCACGCCGACTGCGATGACGAACGCCGTGCTCATGACGAAGAGCTTGGTGCCGGCGCTGAGATTCTTGAACATGCCGCTGCTGCGTCAGCGCGCTCTGTGCGCGGACGCAATGTCAAATGCCGACGCGGACCAACGGGGCCATGTGGTGAAGCTGTCCGTCTCCGAGATGGGCGAAGTCAACGGAGCAATAGGCTCTGGGCCGCCTCGTGCACCGTGGCAGGGCCGCCCGCACGGCCGGGCACGCCGCACGCTTGGATTTTCGTCTGACGGCCAAACCGATGACGGACGGTTCACTTGATGTTCTCCCTCTCGCAGCCAGAGTAGCACCGGCGGATTCCCTCTTTGAAGATAGTAAAAGGTCGCTGCCCGTCTCCACAAGCTCATGCGCGGCACGCGCGAGGATAGGGACCTCCGCCGAGGTCTGAGCACTTGCTTCAGCGCGCGGCTGCCGATGCCCCGACCTGCGCGGGGATGACGCCGGCGGGAAGCGCGCAACCTCACCACAGCCGTCATTCCCGCGCAGGCGGGAACCCAGGCCACCTCCCCATGCAGGATCGCCGGAAGCCTGAGCGCAACCACGCCGCAAGCCCGCTCCCGCCCGGGGAGCGACGTGCGGTGCTGAGTGCAGGCGTTGGGCCGTCCCGCGATCTCTGCTTAGGATTGACCAAACCGAAACGGCAGCAGGTCCGGCCACAGCTGGAGGGCGTACTTCCAGGTGCAGATCGAGCGCATGCCCGTTGCACGTGTCGCGCAGCCGATTGACCTTGACGTTTGAGCAGCTACCTTCAAGCTCCCCGAAGGTCACCTCTGACGATACTCCAAACCGCATCGAGGCGGTTCGGAGAGGCCAATAGTGCAGTGTATCGCTGCAACCCGATACGGAACCGAGGCAACCTCGCGGTAGCACTGCTTGTGACGGGAGTAGGACCATGCACATGACAGCCAGGACTGTCGCCATGCTTGCGGCCGTGGTGGTGGCGAGCTCGTTGGCCGCAACCGCCGCCGAGGCGAAAGACAAGGTCAAGGTCGGCTTTATCGGGCCGCTCACGGGCGGCGTCTCGGTCAACGGCATCGGCGGCCGCAACTCTGCCGATCTCGCGGTGCGCCTGCGCAACGCCGACGCGAAGGCGAAATACGAGTACGAGCTCGTTGTGCTCGACGACGAATGCAAGCCCAACGTGGCGGTTCAGGTCGCTACCAGGATGGCGGCAGACAAGGAAATTATCGCCGCGGCGACACACTATTGCTCCTCGACTGCGATCGCCACGGTCGGCGTGTATCACAAGTTCGGCCTGCCGGTTGTGGTGTGGGGCGCGGTGCTGCCCGATATCACCTACCGCAACAAATATGCCGAGGTGCATCGCGTCAACGGCACCATGATCAACCAGAACGACGCCAACGCCGAGCTGTTGACGAAGCTCGGCTACAAGACCTTCGCGGTTATCCACGACACCACCGACTACGGCAAGGGCCACAACCAGTATTTCAGCGCGGCGCTGGCTAAGTTGGGTGGCAAGATTCTCGGCACCTTCGGAGTGACGGCCGACCAGCAGGACTTCACCGCCGAGCTCACGCAGATCAAGGGGCTCAATCCGCAAGTGATCTACTTCGGCGGCTTGACGCCAATCGGCGTGCGCATCCGCTCGCAGATGGACAAGCTCGGGATCAAGGCCGTGTTCGACGGCACCTCGGGCATCGTGTCGGACGCCTACATCCAGGGTCTCGGCCCGCTGGCCGAAGGTTCTCTCGCCTTCCGCGAAGGTGCGCCGACGGAGAAGCTGCCGGGCGGCAAGTTCTTCATGGAGAAATACGCCGCACAGAAATACGACAGCCCGCCGGAAGCCTATGGCGCCTTTGCCTTCGCCGCCATGGACCTCATCCTGGATTCGATCGAAAAGGTCGGTCCCAACCGCAAGAAGGTCATCGCCGATTTGGGGACCGTGAAGGAGCGCGACTCCATCGTCGGCAAGATTACTTTCGACGACCACGGCCAGAATACCGTGGCAGTGATCACCAAGTACGTGATTCAGGACGGCAAGTTCGTCGAGTGGGAAGACAGCGAGTATGCCTCCGGCAAGCGCAAGCTGCCCGGACAGAAGTAGTCGCGATAAGAAGCGGCCGGGAGCGGGCCTAGTGTGGTGACTCTGACGCAGCGACATCCTCTGTCATCCCGGTGCTTGTCACCGGGATCCAGCCAACTGCTTGCTCTGGCGGTTCCTTTGCGCTGGGTCCCGGCAACAATTGCCGGGATGACAAGGATCGAAGCGTTGGAGACGCAGCGCTAGCCTCTCCTGGCTCGCCCTTCGAGACGCAGGAAACGACGAGATGGACGCCGGGCTGCTCGCCCAATACGTCATGAATGGGCTGATGCTCGGCATGATGTATGCGCTGGTCGCGGTCGGTTTTACGCTGTTCTTCGGCGTGCTCGACGTGATCAAGTTCTCCCACGGCGATGTGCTTACGGTGGGGGCCTTCACGGCGCTGGCGACGTACCTCGGGCTGACAGCGGCGGGCGTCCTCTACGCTCCGTTGTTGCTCCTGGCGATGCTCGTGGCGGCGATCGTCGCGATGGCAGGTTTGGGCATGCTGATCGCCCGCTATCTCGTGCTGCCTCTGCGCTCTGCGCCCGCCCTGAACACACTGCTGGTCACATTGATGCTCGGCACGGTGCTGCGGGAATCGGTGCGGCTGTTCTACCCGCAGGGTGCCAATCCGAAGCCCTTTCCGGCGCTGTTGCCGGTAACGTCCATTCCTCTCGGTCAATTCAACCTGCGTCTCGACAATACGATCATGCTCATCGCCGGCGTGGCGGTCATCGTCGGGCTGCAGTTTCTGCTCAACCGCACGAAGCTCGGCCTTGCCATCCGCGCAGTGGCGCAGGACGAGGAGACCGCGCGCACCATGGGCGTCAACTTCAATGCTGTCGTGCTCGTCACGTTTGCGATCGGATCGGCGCTTGCCGCGTTCGCCGGCCTCATGAACGGGCTCTACTACAACGAGATCAACTTCGGCATGGGGCTCCTCCTCGGGGTGATCGGGTTCACGGCCGCCATCGTCGGTGGATTGGGCAGCGTCTATGGCGCCATTCTCGGCGGTTTCCTCTTCGCCGCGTTGCAGACGATCGGTGCGGTGGCCCTGCCCTTCGCCAGCGCCTATAAGGACGTGTTCGCCTTCACGGTCGTCATCATTTTCATGGCTTGGCGCCCGACCGGGCTGATCCAGGAAAAGATCAGTGAGCGGGTCTGAGCGCATGGGCGAAACCGAGCCAAAGGGGCGGGCGTCGGTCTGGCCGGGCATCGCCGCGCTCGTGCTCGCCACCGTGTACGTGATCGCGCTGCTGGCGGTTGAGACGCAGCGGCTCATCATGGGTTTGCTGGCGCTCGCAATCGTGGCCGCCATTGCCGCCAACCGGCTCGGGTTGCTTGCGCCCGTAAGTCGCAGCTTCGCCGATCGCGAGAATGCACTGGGTGCGCTGGCAATCCTGGCCGCCGTCGCGGTCGCTGCATTCTTCCGCGAGGATCACTTCGTACTGCTGCTGATCGTCACTATCCTGCTCTATACGGTCGCGACTTTGGGCCTGAACATTCAGTTCGGCTATGCCGGTGTGCTCAACTTCGCCGGCGCCTCCTTCTTCGGCATCGGCGCCTACACCTCTGCGGTGCTCAACGCCCACACCGCGGTTCCCCACCTCGTCGTGCTGCTGGTGGGAGGGCTGCTTGCGGCGCTGATCGGCTCCTTGCTGCTCCTGCCGGTGCTGCGCACGCGCGGTCACTACGCCGCGTTGGTGACTATTGCCTTCGCGTTGCTGCTCAAGACCTTCCTGGAGGTCAACGACGTGCTTGGCGGCCCGCAGGGTTTGCAGGTCAAGGGCATGAGCATCCTCGGCTGGTCGTTCAACGACAACATCGCCATCGGCGGGATCGACCTGTCGTTCTACACGAGCTATTTCGCCGTAAGCTTGGTCCTGCTCGTCGGCGCGTTCATTCTCGTGCGTCGACTGGAGCGGTCGTGGATCGGGCTCAATCTCGACGCGTTGCGATTGGACGAGACTGCTGCAAGCTGCTTCGGGCTCGACATCGCGCGCTGGAAGATCACGGCTTTCACGCTCGGCAATTTCCTGATCGGGATCGCGGGCGCGCTGTTCGGGATGGTGGGCGGGTTCGTTGCGCCCAACAACTATACCTTTGCAGATTCGCTCATCCTGGTATCGATCCTCCTCCTCGGCGGCATCGGCAATCCCTGGGGCGTCGCGGTCGCCACCATCATTGTCGTGGTCGTTCCTGAAAAGCTGCAGACGATCCAGGAGTACCGCTTCCTGCTTTACGCGCTGCTGGTCATTGCCGTCCTGCTGTTTCGACCGGATGGGCTGTTGCCACGGCCGGTCCGGCGCTACTTTCCCGGGTGGCGCCCATGACACCTTTGCTGAAGGCGCGTGGCCTCACCAAGAGGTTCGGCGGCGTGGTGGCGCTCGACGATTTCAATGTCGATGTCCTTGCCAACGAGATCCTCGGCTTGATTGGTCCAAACGGGTCCGGCAAGACGACCTTCTTCAACGTCGTGACCGGAATTTACGGGGTCGACAGCGGCACACTCACCTTTGACGGCGCCGACATCACGGGCGCTTCGCCGCAGGTCGTCTATCGCGCAGGCATATCGCGCACGTTCCAGCGCTCGCGGCTGTCGCTGCCGCTGTCGATCTTCGACAACATCATGATCGGCAATCACAAGCGCCTCAATCAGGGGCTGTGGTTCAATCTCGTGCGGCGGAAGGATTTCAAGCGCGAGTTGGACGACAACTACCGTGCCGCGCGCTCCCTGGTCGAGATCTTCGAGCCGCAACTGGCGGACAGGATGTTCGAGCCCGTCGGCGGCCTGCCGATGATCGATCGACGCCGCATCGAGATCTGCCGGGCCCTCATCAACGAGCCCAAGCTGCTCTTGCTCGACGAGCCCTCGGCCGGCATGACGCACGACGAGACGAGCGAGCTGATGAACGACATCATGCTTGTCCGCGAACGGCACAACAAGCTCACGATCGTCCTCGTCGAGCATGAGATGGGCGTGATTGAGCGCATTACCGACCGCTGCGTCGTGCTCAATTTCGGACGCAAGATCGCGGAGGGCCCATACCGCGAGGTCGCCGCGGACCGGCAGGTGCAGGAAGCTTATCTCGGGGTCGCACTATGACGGCGGGATTGCGCATCGAGGACGTGTTTACCGCCTACGACAAGGCCGATGTGCTCGAAGGCGTGTCGCTCAAGATCGAGCCGGGGCGCATCACCTGTCTGTTGGGAACGAACGGCTCCGGCAAGACCACGCTGATCCGCTCGATCCTGGGCCTGACGCGGCCGCGCGGCGGGCGCATCTGGTTCGACGGGACCGACATCACCGCGCTGCCGACCCACAAGGTGATTGCGGCCGGAATGGCGTGCATCCCGGAAGGCCGCAAGGTTTTTCCCAAGCTCACGGTCGAGGAAAATCTGCGCCTCGGCGCTTATCAGGAAACGTCGAGGGCCGTCACGCAGGAGCGCGTCGCTGAGATCTACCTCCAGTTCCCGCGGCTGGCCGAACGGCGGGCGCAACTCGCCGGCACCATGTCGGGCGGAGAGCAGGCCATGATCTCCATCGGGCGTGGGCTGATGCGGGCGCCGAGGCTGTTGCTGATCGACGAGCCCTCGCTCGGCCTTTCGCCGCTCCTGGTCAGGGAGAACTTCAATATCATCCGCCGGATCAACGAGCGCGGGATCACCGTATTCCTTGTCGAGCAGAACGTGCGCCAGACCCTGGCCATCTCTCACTACGGATATGTCCTCTCCAAGGGCAGGGTGGTCGCCAGCGGGACGCCCGCTGAGCTCGCCGATCGCAGCGAGGTGCGCGAGGCGTACTTCGGTTGAAAATCCGCTGGCTCTGGAGCCACGTCGGCAGGACCGCCCTGGCTGATCGATGTCACTCGCAGTAGGCTGGCTCGCGGACTGCCAGAAAGGTCCGGTCGTACTTCAACAGGGAGGAAGCACACGATGAGAACCAACTTACTGCAACGAATGGCGCTGGTCGCAGCCGCCGCGGCGATGCTCGCGACCGTTGGTCCGGTGTTTGCCCAGCAATCTCGAACGCTCAAGATCCAGTCGGCGGTGCCGCCATCGTCGACGACGCATGACGGCTTGAAGTTCTTCGCCGATCGGGTGGACAAGCTCACCGGAGGGACTCTCAAGATCGAGGCATTGCCGGGCGGCGCAGTCGTGCCGCCGTTCGAGATCCTGGACGCCACCCACAAGAAGGTGATCGACGGCGCCTGGGGCATCTCCTACTGGTGGTTCGGCAAGCACAAGGCCGCGACGCTGTTCGCCAATACGCCTGCCGGCATCGCCGGCATGGACCAGGTCGATTTCATCGGCTGGGTCTACGATGGCGGCGGGCTCGAGCTGTGGAACGAGTTCTATCAGAAGGAGCTGAAGCTCAACCTGGTCGCCTTTCCGAGCATGCCGCCGAGCCCGCAGGCCCTCGGATGGTTCAAGCGCCCGATCAAGGACCTCGCCGATTTCAAGGGCATGAAGTGCCGCCAGACCGGCATTGTGGCTGAGCTCTACTCCAGAATGGGTATGGCCGTCGTCAACATGCCCGGCGGCGAGATCGTGCCCGCGGCCGAGCGCGGCACCATCGACTGCGCGGAGTGGGTCGGCGGCATCGAGGATCTGCGCCTCGGACTGCATACGGTATGGAAGTACCACTATGCGCCCGGCATGCATGAGAACGCTTCGGTTGCCGAGCTGGCGCTCAACAAGGACGTCTGGGACAGCCTGCCGGCCCAGAACAAGGAAGCCATCAAGTCGGCGATAACGGAGACGTTCCTGCGCTGGTGGGCGACCTACCAGAAGCAGAGCGCGGATGCCATCGATGAGTTCACGACCAAGCACGGCGTGAAGCTGCTGACGGCGCCGCTCGAGATCCAACTGGCCTTTCTCAAGACGTGGGAGCAGTTCGCGGCGGCCGAGTCCGCCAAGAGCCCGTTCTTCAAGAAGGTCTACGACTCGCAGCGGGCGTATGCCTCCAAGGTCGTGCCTGCCAAGCGCTTCATGACCCCGCCCTACTCCTTGCAGGCGAACTACTTCTGGCCCGAGAAGAAGTGAGCCGCTACCAGGCCGGACGGCCAACGCAATCGAAAAGGGCGGCCGCGGCCGCCCTTTTCATGTTTGCCGGAGAGCCGACCGCGCGCCCTATCGCACCACGTGCGGCAGCCACAGCGCGATCTGCGGGAACAGCAGCAACAGCGCCAGGACGATCACCTGGATCACCATATAGTCGGCCATGCCCTTGTAGATCGTGGACAGGCTCCATTGTGGAGCCACGTTGCGGAGGTAGTAGGCCGACATGGCCACGGGGGGACTGAGGTAGGCCGTCTGCATGTTGACCGCGGTCAGCGCGCCGAACCAGATCAGCAGATCGAGCTTGCCGAGACCGAGTTGCAGCTTCTCCACGATGGGCAGCACGATCGGCAGGAAGACCAGGATGATCACGGGCCACTCGAACGGCCACCCCAGCACGAAGAAGACGGCCATGATGAGGACCAGCTTCCACCAGTCGTCCAGCGGGATTGCCAGCAGCCAGTCCGTGACCCAGCTCGCCGAGCCGAGCCGCGTGAAGACGGCGCCGAAGACATTCGAGGCCAGGGCCAGGAACAGCACCATGGCCGACGTCACCATGGTGGCGACGCTCGCCCTGGTGGCTCCTTTGAGGTCGAGGCGGCCGTAGAGGAGCGCCAGCAGGGCGGCTCCGAAGGCGCCGCACGAGGCGGCCTCGGTGGGCGTCGCCAGCCCTCCGACGATCGTCCCGAGCGTGAACCCGATCAGCGCGCTCAGGGGCGCGATGCCCAGCACCACGGCGCGGAAGAAGCCGCTGCGGACGTAGGGGACGGTGGTCAGCAGCGCCAGCAGCGCCGGCACGACCGAGACTGAGATCGGGCCCAAACCGACGGCGAGGTTGAGGCCACCGAGCCGAGCCAGCAAAAAGTCCGAGAGCAGGTAGGCGATCGCCAGCAGGCAGAGGAGCCCCAGTCCCACCACGCGCACACCCACCTTCTCGGTGATCATGTCGTCATAGGCCGAGCGTCGCTCGTCCGCGGTCATGGCCGGACCCAGCCTCGGATTGATGAAGCTGCGGCCGAGCGTGTAGGTGATATAGCAGGCGGCGAGCAGGAAGCCGGGACCGAACGCGGCCGAATAGAGCATGTTGACGGGCACGCCCATCACCGGACCCATCACCACCAGCATGATGCTGGGCGGGATCAGGATGCCGAGGGTGCCACCGGCGGCGATTGCCCCGGCCGACAGCCGCGGATCGTAGCCGGTCCTCATCATCATCGGCGCGGCCATGATGCCGAGCACGGTCACGGCGGCACCGACGATGCCGGTCGCCATGGCAAAGATGGTCGCGGTCAGGATGACCGCGAGGTAGAGCGAGCCCCGCAGCGAGGCGAGCAGGCTGCGCAACGCCCCGAACAGCCGCTCCATGAGCCCGGCCTGCTCGGTCATGTAGCCCATGAAGATGAACAGGGGGACGGCGGGAAAAATCTCGTCCTTCATCGTGCCCCAGATCTGCAGATAGGCGAGATTGAACGTCTGCTCCCAGCCCATCCCCACCCCGCCGAAAATCAGGGCGAGGAACAAGAGCGTGAAGGAGACCGGGAAGCCGATGAAGATCCCCCCGATCATGGTGAGCAGCATGACGAGCCCGAGGGCCGCGGCGACGGTCATGGTGCTAGACCTCGATCTTCTCGTGCGTGGTCAGGAACTCGCCGGTTCGCCACGCCCAAAGGCTCTTCATGAGCTCCGAGACGCCCTGCAGGAACAGCATGAGCGCGGTCAGAGGAACGACACCACGCAGCGGCCACAGGATCGGCCCCCACGCGCCGGAGCTCGAGCGCTCGTCGATCGAGACCGAATAGAGGAAATCGTCGATCGAGATGTAGAACAGGACGACCATCGTCGGCAGGAAGAGCAGCATAAAGGCGAGGCTGTCGATCATACCCTTGGTACGATCCGAGAACGCTCCCCACAGGATGTCCGTGCGCACGTGAGCACCCTTGAGGAGCGCCAGCGCGGACCCCAGCATGAAGAGTGCCGCGTAGGACATCGTCGTCATGTCGAGGGCCCAGATCGTTGGCGCCCTCAGAACGTACCGGGCAAAGACTTCGATCACATTCGAGAAGATCAACGGAATGATGAGCAGGATGAAGAGATAGCCGGTCCACTCGGTGAACTTGTCGATGACCCGTATGACCGCCAGGTATCCCCGGGGCGGCGTGGGCTTCGGTGAAGGCGACATGGTGGTCATCGGATCGGCTTCCCCCCTTCGGGGCCCGTGCTCTGCAGGCCCCTGCTCTTGAGTGAGCGTGCTTTTGGACGAGCCAGCGAGGTGCAGCGCGCAGCCGGCAGCTCGACTGAACCGAACGTCATTGCTGATGTTAGTTTAGTGATCGCCTCGGCGCCAGCGGACGCCTCTGCTGCCCTTCCGCAACAGCCGCCCGTGCTGCCGGGGGCCAAGGTCGTCCTCTATGACGGTCCTTGTCGGCTGCCCTTGGGCTCCCACGAAACGAGAAATCGGGCGCCTCAAGGCGGACTTGAGGCGCCCGATACACACACCCGACTTGGGGGGACAGGGTGTGCCCCGCGTGCGCCGGACCTGAGGGGCGATGGGGGGGGAGGGCCGGCGCCTCATATTAACGTTGCCGGGATACGGCGGTTCCCGTCCGTCAGGAGATAATTCGCCAGGGGGCGCTCAGTCGATCGAGGACCAGAGCCTGCGAAGCGGGCGAGCGGGACCAGAAGACCGGGCCCCCAGGCACCTGCGAGCTTGCTCTCGGATCGGGAGGCAGGCACGACGGCTCCGCGGCTGCCGGGTGGGCCCGAGAACGACAGATGGGAGCTGTTTGGTGGAGGTGCATCGGTCCCGGCCTTTTGCTCCCGCGAGGGCCCTGACGGGCGCCCGCGGCGCCGGATGACGCTGGGTGGGTGGGACACGCGACACGCACACCGCGGGGGGGCCGCAGGGCTGCGCTGAGGCGCTACGGCTCCAGCTCGGTGTCCCAGTAGAGGTAGTCGAGCCAGCTGTCGTGCAGGTAATTGGGCGGGAACAACCGTCCGTTGCGGTGCAACTCGAACACCGTGGGCCGGTAGGGCTTCTGCCGGGGCCGCATGCCCGCATGCTCGGCCAAGCTGCCGCCCTTCCTCAAGTTGCACGGCGAGCAGGCGGCCACCACGTTGTCCCACCGGGTCTGGCCGCCGCGCGAGCGCGGGACCAGGTGGTCGAACGTGAGGTCGTCCCGTGAGCCGCAGTACTGGCACAGGAAGCGGTCGCGCAGGAACACGTTGAACCGGGTGAAGGCCGGGTAGAGGGCGGGCTTCACGTAGGTCTTGAGCGAGACGACGCTGGGGAGGCGAATCTCCTGCGACGGACTGCGCACGAACCGGTCATACTGGGCGACGATGTTGACCCTGTCCAGGAACACGGCCTTCACCGTGTCCTGCCAGCTCCAGAGCGACAGCGGATAGTAGCTCAAGGGGCGGAAATCGGCGTTGAGGACGAGCGCAGGGAAGCTCTCGAGGGTGGTGGCGCAGGGGTTCACGGCTCGATCCTGTTCAATTCACGGCCCGGTTCCGTTCATCCTCTGTCCGTTCGCACTCCGTCCAGCTCGGGGTTGCAGGCTCCTCTCGTGGAGCGACATACTAGCGGCGTGTGTCGATCCTGTGAAGACGCGCCCAGATGGTGCCAGGACTCGTGCCCGGATCGCGGGTAGAGTGCGGGCGGGAAAGGGCAATTCTGCGCGGGCGGGCGCGGAGGATATCCCACCGCGCTGCGGGGGCGAATCGATGCCGGCGGGCGGACGCCCGCACCTCCGCCCAGGTCAAGGCCCATTTGCGACGCCCGCAAGCGTCGGTGGGCGTCAAAGGCCCCTCCGCCGAGGGAACCGCCCCCAGGCCGCCCCCTCAATGACCGGTCGGTCGCCGGCTCACCTCGCCTGCCTCGACAGCGTCTGCGCCATGAAATGCCCGGCGAGCCACTGCCCATCCGGGTCGATGCCGTGGCCGAGGCCCTCGCGGACGTGCCACTCGACGGTCACCCCGGTGGCCGCCAGCTGCTCGCGGGCGAGGTGGAGCGCGTCGACCGGGATCAGGTCGTCCTCGGCGCCGTGGATCAGGAGGACGGGGGGCCGGGCCGTGATCTCGGCCCCGGTCTCGTCCAGGTACTCCGGCCCCGCCAGCAGGCCGGAGTAGCCGACGACGGCAGCAGGGGCGACAGTGCGGCGGAGGCCGACGTGGAGGGCCAGCATGGTGCCCTGGCTGAAGCCGGCCAGCACCAGACGGTCGGCGGCGAGACGATAGCGCGCAAGCTCTGCATCGAGGAAGCGATCAAGCGCCGGCCGCGCCGCCACCACGCCGTGCCAGCGCTCCCTGGGATCGCGGAAGGTGAGGGGAAACCACTGGAGCGCGCCCGGCATGCCGGGGATCTCCTCCGGCGCGTTGGGGGCAACAAAGGCCGCCTGCGGCAGGCTGCGCTGCCAGCCCTCGCCGAGCGCGATCAGGTCGTCGCCGTTGGCGCCGTAGCCGTGCAGCAGCACCACCAGCGCCGTGGGGGCGCCGGCAGGCTCGATGCGGGGACCGTCGAGATGGTGGAACATGTGAGTTTCAAGGTGCTACTGGCAGTACATGCCTTATTCTCCCCCTTCTTCCCGCACCGGCAGCGGGCGCAGCCGAATGCGGCCAGGCTCTATCATCGCAAGGTGGCCACGTGCATGATCGCCCAACTCGCGGATTCGCTCGGCTGCATAGCGCTCGCGCACACCTGTCGGAAGGGCATACAGGGACAGGATAACGACGCCGACTGCAGGCTGGCCCCGGCGAACCGCAAGCTCGCCAAACCCCAGATCGTCGGTGACGAGACCACGCCCGCCCTCAGCCGCCAATCTCAGCACCTCAGGATCTGCGCTCCCCGGACAGATCTCCTTCGCATAGGCGACATCCAGCCCCGAGCTTCGCAGCTCTCGCACGATTTCATCGGCGACACATTCATCGGCGAAGAATGCGGGCACGTCGACTTACTCGGCTGCGGAAATGCTCTCGTGGGCGAGGTAGTCGGCTGCATAGACTTGGGCGGCGCGAATATCCGCCTCGGTGAGCTGGGGGTGATTGCGAAGAATATCGGCAATGCTGTCGCCGGCCCCCAGCAGGCGCAGAATGTGCTCGACGGTGATGCGCGTGCCAACCACGACGGGCTTGCCCATCATCACATTGGGATCGCGCATGATGCGGATCGGGTCGAGTGCGTCCCCTTGGAGACCTCGGGCCTCGGCGAATCCGGGGGTGTCGGTGGTTTCGGTGGCCGGCGGCAGCAGGCGCCTTTGCTCGCGTCGGTGCAGAAGCTCTACGAAATCTTCCACCTCTGCGACGCGCTCCACCGGCAGGGCGCCGATCTTCTCAAGAAGTTGGCGGCTGACCAGGGTCATCGGCTTTCTCCAGGTTCCGCTAGCCTTCCGTCCAGAGTAGGCGCACGGGTGAGCGAGGACCATTCTAAGTCATTTCAGCATATTATCGTCGTGTTTAGCACTCTATGCACGCCCTGTCAAGCAAGAATGCCGTAACTGCATTTTGTTGTCGCGTGGCCCGCAGTTGCAGCTCTCGATGGCTTTCTCCGCGGCAACTGGCGCCGCCCGGTGCGCTGAACCGTCCCGCGACGGCGAAATCGCTGGCGAGTCGCGCATCGACCGGGATCAGGTGATTGTTGCCAACCCCCTCAGGTGGAACCGGCCCGCCCCGCCCGCCGAAACCCCGTCCCCGTGACCGTCACGGCGATGGCGCCGCTGGTGATGGTGGGGTGGACGATACGCACGTCCAGCACGCCGTCGTAGCCCTTGGCCTGCGCCCTCTCGACCAGGGTCTCCAGGGCGCGGGCGATCGTCTGATCGAGCAGCGCCTCGTACTTGGTCATGCGGCCGCCGATGGTGTTGACGATGGCCTCGCGCATGTCGCGCAGGATGTTGGCGCCGCTGACGGCCACGGCGTAGACGATCTCGCCGCGCTCGATGGCGCCATCCAAGGTGTCGCTGGTGAGGATCTGCATGGGGGCTCAGGGGCAGGCTCGGCAGGCGTTTCACCGAGGGGGTTGCACGATCACGCGCGGTCGGGATGGGAACAGCAACCGCTTCAGCAGCGCCAGCAGGATGAGGGCAAGGAGCCCCACAACCACCAGCACGACCGCGTGCTTCTCCCACAGGAGCACCGGGCTTACCTCTCCGTCCAGCACCAGCTTGGCGTGTGCCAGCAGGACGGTCGGCGCGGGCACCGACATGACGTACAGCATCATGGCCACGGCCGCCCCCTGGTTGCGGCTGGCGATGATGGCATCGCGCACGCGCGGGCTCGCCAGCTCGGCCATGCGCGCCGGGGTCTGGGCGACGACGCTCAGGATGCGCTGGGCCGGCGCCTTCTCCAGCGCGGTGAGGTAGCGGGCGAGGCTGTCCAGCTGCGACTCGTCGAGGCTGCGCGCGAGCTTGACGAGGCCCGGATCGTCAAGCTCGAGCAGGATGGCGCGCGTGGCCGGCGCCATCGTCGCCAGTCGCACGGCCGCGACGCGGTCGCCCAGGCCCAGCAGCCGCTGCAGGCTGGCCTTGGAGAAGGCGTCGGGCGTGGCGCGGCGGTGGATCTCCAGCTCGACCACCTTGGCCAGGCTGTCGCCGGCGACGGCCGCCCATTTGAGCGCCACCTCAAGCGAGGAGGTCTCGCGCGCGATGTCGAGCACCGTGTCGGGCAGCACCGAGACGGCGCGATGCAGGGTGCCGTCAGCCACACGGCGGAGCACGCCCGCCTCGCCTTCGCTTGCCAGCACCAGGGCCACCACCTCGTCGAGCCGTGGCAGGTCGTCGGGCCGCAGCGTATCCAGCAGCTGCTTGAAGTCGGCATTGCGCGCGGCCAGCTCCAGCACCTTGGCATGCGCACGGCGGAAGTCGAGCCAGATCTGCACCACCCGCTCGGCGGTGTTGTCGGCGATCTCCTTCGTGCTCTGGTTGATGTGCTCGGCGATGGTGTCGGCAATCTCCTGGCGCACCTTGTCCTTGGTGGCCTTGGACTTCATCTCCTCGGCCACGATGGGCAGCACGCCGTGGCGGAAGTCCCAGATGTCCTTGGCGATCAGCACCAGCCCGATGACGCCGGCAACGCTGGAGACAAGGCGGCTCAGGATCGAGCCCAGCACGCGCTGGCCGATGCGCTGCGCCATGCTGGCGAGCTGGCGCCGCACCACCAGCACCACAGCGCCGGCGATGCCTTCCTTGCCTTCCAGGATCATCTGGCCGGCGGTGACCTGGGCGCCGCCCTTGGCTGGATCGATGGTGAACTCGCGGCCCGTGTCGGCGCTGACGACGGCGGCCACAGTGGCGCCAAAGCGCCGCTTCAGGAAGGCCTGCATGCACTGGCTGGCCGGGCCGGCGGTATCCACAACGGCCAGCTCGATGCGCTTGCCGACCTCCTTGCCGACGCCGGTGGCGATGCGCTCGATGCCGGCCTTGATGGCGTCCGAGCGGTAGACGCGCTCGGCGGCCGAGGTGGCGAGCTCCTGCGCGCGGTCCTTCGAGGCCAGCGAGGACCACAGCTGGAACCACGAGGACTCATCGCGCACCTGGCCGATGGCCTCGTCGACCTGGCGGTCGATGATGTCGTCGAAGCGTTGGCGCCGCCATTCGTCGCCCACCAGCGGCAGGTACTCGAGCTTGGCGAGGCCCGTCTCCAGCCCCTTGAGGGTGAGCGCCTCGATGGCCCGCCGGAAGCCTTGCTCGTCCTGGGCCTGGCATGCCTCGTAGTCGGCCCTGCTGAGGGTGGTCGCTGCGTGCACCGAGGGCGCGGTGGCGATGGCGACAAGGGGCATCTGCGCGATCAGGAAGGCCGCGGCAGTGACGACGGAGACGGCGGACCGGAAGGGACCTGCGGGCTTGCTCACATGGATGCTCGACTTGGCTTTGCACTGACGCGCTTGGGCCGACACTTTGGCCCAAAGAAAAGGAGTGAGAAAGGCCGATTCGGGCTGGCGCGACCGGATGGTCGGCCGGAGGGTCTCGACTTTCCGGGCCGGGAACGGTATCAGTCACCTTGCATCAGCGCCCTGAGCAACGTGCGGGTTCGATCAAGGACTGGACGATGATCTGCAAGACGCCGAGCCCTCCGTACTATGCGGTAATCTTCTCGATTGTGAGAGCTCCGGTCGACGAGGCAGGGCACAATGCCATGGCGGAGAGCATGGTCGCGCTCGC
>JBAPMW010000482.1:0-2330 GCA_049278815.1 Hyphomicrobiaceae bacterium | reverse complement strand
GCCTTATGCACAGATTTCCAATGGGTGCGGCAATCACGCCAAAAGGCTCTGAAATACTTGATTTTATTGGCTTTTCGGTTTGGTTGCGGGGGTAGGATTTGAACCTACGACCTTCAGGTTATGAGCCTGACGAGCTACCGGGCTGCTCCACCCCGCGTCACCGTGCATGTCGCCTGCCTGCTGGTTGGTCTGCGGACGGGAATGGTGCCGTGGCACCGTCGCGTCAGTTGGCCTAGCGAGCAGGAGCAAGTGCGGCGGCTTATAGCAGATTTTCGCGCGCTGTGAACCCCCCATGCCCCTTGATCGCTCCTTGATCGCCGGCGGGGCGGACCTGGTGCGGAAAGCCACTGCGGCAAGCCGCCCATTCTCCGGCGCGAGCTGCCGCAGCTCAAGCTTGCTGGCGCCATTCCAGGCCTCGCGGACCGTCCAGCGAAGCGACCCGCCGAGAACCGGCTACGCCTCGCAGCGACCGATGCGGACGCAAGGCGGCGGCACGCCGGAGCCCGTTCCGGCCGCCGCCGTTGGCTCACCGCATCTTGGCCTCGATGGCGTCCCAGATCAGGGCGGCGATGTCGGGGCCGCCGAACGCCTTCACTTGGCGGATGCCGGTGGGGGAGGTGACGTTGATCTCGGTCAGGTAGGGGCCGATCACGTCGATGCCGGTGAAGAAAAGCCCGCGCCGCTTCAGCTCGGGTCCCAAACGCGCGCAAATCTCCCGATCCCGCTCCGTCAGCGCCGTCCCCGCTGCGGTACCGCCCACGTGCAGGTTGGAGCGCGTCTCGTCCGCCGCCGGCACGCGGTTGACGGCGCCGGCCACCTCGCCGTCCACCAGGATGATGCGCTTGTCGCCGGCGCGCACCTCCGGGCGGTACTGCTGCACCATGAAGGGCTCGCGGAACACGGTGAGGAACAGCTCCACCAGCGCGTTGAGGTTGGTGTCGCCCGGCGCCACCCGGAACACCGAGGAGCCGCCGTTGCCGTAGAGCGGCTTCAGGATGATGTCCTCGTGCTCGGCACGGAAGCGCCGCACGTCGTCGAGGCTGCGCGTGACGAGCGTGGGCGGCATCAGGTCGAGGAAATCGAGGACGAACACCTTCTCCGGCGCATTGCGCACATGCGCCGGATCGTTGACCACCAGGGTCCTGGGATGGATGCGCTCCAGAAGATGGGTGGTGGTGATGTAGGCCATATCGAACGGCGGGTCCTGGCGCAGCAGCACGACATCGAGCTCGGAAAGGTCCACCGTGCGCGGCTCGGAGAGCTTGTAGTGGTCTCCCGCCCTGTCCTCCACGGCGAGCGTCGTGCCGCGGGCGATGAGGCGGCCGGCGTAGAGGGCGAGATCGGGCGGCGTGTAGTAGAACAGCGAGTGCCCGCGCCGCTGCGCTTCCAGCAGCAGGGCGAAGGTGGAATCGCCGCGGATGTCGATGCGGTCGATCGGGTCCATCTGGCAGGCGACGCGCAGGGGCATGGGGCTCTGGGCTCGGGCGGCTTCTAGTGTGGTGGCTCTGACATAGCGGCATCCTCTGTCATCCCGGTGCTTGTCACCGGGATCCAGCCAACTGCTTGCTCTGGCGTTTCCTTTGCACTGGATCCCGGCAACACCGGCCTTCGCCGGTGCAGGCAAGTGCCGGGATGACACTGTACGATCCGTCGGCCGCTTGTCATGCCGGGGCTTGTCCCCGGCATCCAGCCAACCGCAAGCGCAGGAGCAAGCTGAGAGCTGGATCCGGGCAACAAGTGCCGGGATGACACTTGTACGATCCGTTGGAGTCACAACACTGGAGCTTCTTCTCGGTCCCGGCGTGCTTCAGCACGAGGTTGGCCCAATGCCGCGCCATGTCACGCCGCAGCGCGCGGGTTCGCAACGCGCGCGGGAATCTCCGCGAGGATGTGGACGGGAATCTCGGATCCGTCGAACTCGACGTTATTGAGCTCGATCAGCTCCTCGATGAGCGGGAGCGCCTTGGCGTGCAGCTCCTCGATAGTGTCCGAGCCCGTCACGAAGCCCGGGATGTCCTCGCTGGTGGCTACCCAGCCCTGGGCTTCATCGTCCCAGACGGCGCGAACCATGATCGATCGCAGCATTGCGAGCCATCCTCCACGTGAGCTTGCGGCAACTATAGTACACCGACGCGAATGTTGCCACGGATGTGCTCTGGGAAGCCTGCCGGTAAGGCAGCAAGGCAGTAGGGCAGTAAGGCGGTAAGGCAGGCGCTAATGCCCTATTGCCCTACTGCCCTACTGCCCTCCCTTTTCTCGCCGCGACGACACGTACACCCAGATGGCGTAGCGCAGCGCGTCGGCGCCGGGCGGGCGGCGCGGGTGGCTGC
>JBAPMW010000481.1:0-1903 GCA_049278815.1 Hyphomicrobiaceae bacterium | reverse complement strand
ACAAGCGGAGAAGACGATGGCGTCTCAGCAGTTTATGCGGCAGTGCTGAGTTTCCACGACTGGCGCATCATGCCTTTGATCCAGAAGCATTTTTCGCGATGCCGCCGTATCTAAGGGGATAGGCATGAATGCCACCCCTCTTCTTGTGTGCCAGGCGTGGCGTTGATGCTGGAGGAGTAAGTCCTCTGCGGTGTGCGGGCTATGCGTTCTGGTGCTTCACGTAGCTGTCAATGATTTGCTTCGTGACGCTCTCGGGGAAATCGATCGTCAGTTTGTTCTCATCGATTGCCGTTACGGTACCATCGCCGAACATCGCATGCGAGATGTGATCGCCCACCGCGTAGTCGCTCACATAGGAGACGGCCGCCAGCGGAGTGACAGGTGTCTTCGGCTTGGCAGTCTTCCGGGGAGTGGCGAACGCGGTACTTTTCAAGACGCGTCGGTCGCGGCCCAACACGCCGAGCATTATTGTCGAGTGACGCGAGAGCGAGCGAATTGACGTGGCCGGCGCGTCGAGCCAGAGGCCCCGCGGTTCGCCACCGCAGCAGCCACACTAACGCCGGAATGATCCCCACGCTGGCGGAGAGCGCGACGAGGACGAGCGCCAGACCCACAGCGGCCTCGGCGTGCTCCAGACGAGGAAACCGCTTATCGACAGCTCTGAGGATAGAGACCATGTCGTCGCCAGCTGAAGAAATTGCGAAGCTGCACGAATTGTTGGTGAAGGGTCAACTGACGCAAGCCGAGTTCGAGCAGGGCAAGGCGCAGATCCTGGGTTCGAGGCCTGCCGCGGGCGCAAGCTCAGTTGCCGTTGGCTCTCGGCTTCGCCGCTCGTCCACTGACTATTGGCTGGGCGGCGTTTGCGGCGGGCTTGGCAAGGTGACCGGGATCGAGTCCTGGGTTTGGCGCCTGATCGCCACCATATGCATCCTCCTGTCTTTCGGCATCGGCTTCATCGCGTACCTGTTGCTATGGTTTTTTGTGCCGTCGGACACGTAGGCGCCTCGCCGTTGTTCTGCTTTGCGGCGGTCTCGGACGGTGCACAACCGCAGGACACCCGTGCGAATGACCCCTGCGCGTGGACACCGGCGCCTCTGTTCCATGGGAACCCAAGAGGCAGCGGCACCAGGTCGGGGCTTCTGGTAGGACAGCGCTCGCATTCTGGATGCTTCACCTCACGGATTTCGGGTGTGGCGGACATCACGGATATTGTGGGCGTGATGCTGTGCGGGGCGCGGGGTTGAGCCAACTATTCCGTGCTTGTTGCTGGTGGTTCGGCCGGTTGCCTGATCGCTGACAATTTGGACGCTGGTACCGATGCCGGGGCTCGCTTCGGGTCGGTTTTGCTCTTTTTGTCGCGCTTGGTTGCTGAAACAACACAGCCCAACAACGCCCTGGCCTTCAGCAGAGTCCTGCTAACGAAATGATTCGTTGCAAGATTTTCAAATTTCATTGCAACGCATGGTTGGCAACGGGCTTTGGCAACACCGTAGCGGGAAGCTCTTACATCTGAGAGAGCACGGGAGCTATCCTCGGTTGCGACTTGAGCGGGGGAAGCAGGTTCTGCGGAAGGCCGGACTCGGCACCATCCCTAGCGGACGTTATTGCGCTGGGAGGATGACGTAAAGCGCAGGCAATGGATGATTGGATATGATAGGGGGAAGTAGATGTCACGGGGAACGGTCCTAACGTCGGCCACCATTTTTGCGGCACTTACGACAGCGGTGGTAGGGCCGGCACTCGCCCTGCCCAGGAATGCAATCTACGATTGCCAGCCCGCCGAAGACGCCGCCGAGAGCGACCCCGCCATATCGTTGTCGGGCTTTGACTGTGTCCAGATCGCAGTGTGCGTGCCAAGCCACCTCCAAGGAGTCGTTTGCTGGTATAATGATAATACTGCCCG
>JBAPMW010000480.1:0-1644 GCA_049278815.1 Hyphomicrobiaceae bacterium | reverse complement strand
GGGGCGCCTCGCTGGTGTTCGGCGTGATTGCCGCCGCCGTGATCGCCATCGGACTCGGCTTGGCCGAGAACCCCCTCCTCACCTCGGATCCCGTGCGCGGGCCGGTCGGCCTCAGCACGCTGCTGCTCGCGTATCTGTTGCCCGGCGTCGCCGCGGTCGTCCTGGTCCGCCTCGCCCGTGGCGTGCGCCCGGATTGGTACGTGACCGGCGCCGCCGCGTTGGCCCTGGCCCTGGTGTTCGGGTACGTCACCCTGGAAGTGCGCCACGCCTTCCAGGGCGAGATCCTGTCCATCGGGCAGGGCGCCAGCGCGCCGGAGGTGTGGTCCTACTCGGTGGCGTGGCTCGCTCTGGGCGTCGCGTTCCTCATCTACGGCTTGTGGCGGGGCGCAACCGAGCCGCGCCTTGCCTCGGCGGCGCTGGTGGTGCTGGCGGTGCTCAAGGTCTTCCTCTACGACCTCACCGGCATCGGCGGCTTCTGGCGCGCCTTCTCGGTGATCTGCCTCGGTGCCGTCCTGATCGGCATCGGCTTGATCTACCAGAACCTGGTGTTCGCCCGCCCTGTGGCGCCGCCGGCGGCTCCCCCCGAGACCTCCGCGCCTGCGCCGTAGAAGATTGGCTCGACGCCATAGCCGCTTCACGTAGGTCAGGGCAGGATGTCGGGAGGCTACGGCATTCACATTAGCGATCGTTGTTGTCGCTTTAATTCGCAAATCATGCTGTTATGACACTTTTAATTTGACAGTTTAGACGATGATGCTAAAGTGCTCGTGTCAACAGCAGCTGGGAGGGGAATGGTCATCAACGAGCCTGAGCACAGCGAGAACGGCTGCGGATCACTGCGGGTATGAGCCACGCCCGCTCCGGGCGAGCCTTGATACCGCAAGTCCGCGAGGCCGGCGGCCGCCCGCCCCCAGATAACGACCCTTAAGGTCCCACAGGTCGCGGTCAGCGCCCCGCCCACGGCCGGCGGGCGGAGTTGTGCGACGATGTTGGCTCTCCGGTACAGGCAACGGGACGATTGTGAGGTATTGCTCTCCGGGACAGGCAGCCGGAGGCACGAGCGACAATCATCGTCTGTCCCTGGCGGGGCTGGCCGGATCCTCGGTGCACCGCCACGGTTTTTCTCGGCCGGAACGCCCGTCGCAGCTCACTGCATTGCCTGACCGGCAACGGGCCCCGTCCTGCAGGCCGCTCCGCTTCCCGCAGAGCCTCCACGAGAGGGATATTCATCAGAGCCGCGCCGGCGCCACCGCCAGCTGGGCGTCAGAGCCAGGCTGGCGCCGCCGCTAAGCCGACCCCGTGGGTGAGAGGCGCAGCGCCTGGACAGGGGCGTTGCAGGAGCCCTCCTCATCGCTGGCTGGCGGCATCCCCGATGCGGCGCATCTGCGCCGCCCGCTGGAAGGATGCCACGTCTCCATGCTGGCTCGGCCTCGCGCTGATGCCGCTTGCCGAGAGTTTGCCGAGTCCCATGGTGCCAACACCCGATCTTCCAATACGACATACAGCACAATAACTAACTATGCGATAATGTCCAATAAAAAAGGCATTATCCTAAAACCAGCAGTTGGGGTGGTTGCATGATGCTGGAAGTTGGGCTCTGTCAGGGGGATGGGGGAAGACAAGCGCCAAGTTCCGGCTCACCCT
>JBAPMW010000479.1:0-12782 GCA_049278815.1 Hyphomicrobiaceae bacterium | reverse complement strand
TCATGCGCGGCCGCCGGCGCGGCTGACGGCGACGGCGCGGCCTGCGCCACCGCCCTTCCCGACGGGCAGCCAGCCTGTCAGCGACGTGATTGGTGTCAGCCGCTCACGGGCTGCGCAGACCCTCGGGCTTCGTGCACCACGTCGCGCTGATGTGGATCTTCATCGGCATCGGCGCGATCCTCTTGCGGACCGTGCGCCTGCTCTTCAGCAAGGACGCGCAGACGGGCCTGCCGTTGAACCAGGAGCTGGCGTCATGCAAGAGGATCGCTTCTCCAACAAGGCGGAGGCGTTCGAGGCGTCCGACGATGCTCCATCGGCACGTAGCCGGAGCGGGCGGCTGCGCCGCGCCAAGCCGTCCCGTGGGGCACGCGCGGTACAGCTGCGCCCGCGCGCCGATTTGCGGGGAGCGGGAAGGCAATGGAGGCCGACCACACCTCGGGCCGACGGTCGCCGGCGCCGAGGCTCAGCGTTGCCCCCTGCATCTCCAGGAGCGAGCGCGTGAGGATCAGGCGCAGGCCATCGCCGGCAGCCGGAGCCGCCTCGGGGACCCGAGACGGTCCGCCCACGATCTCGACGCGGCAAGTGGTGCCGGCATGGGCGGCTCTGGCAACGATCGCCATGTCCGGCGCCGAGCGGGCGAGGGCCTCGGCCAGCAGATGTCGCAACGCCTGGCCGGTCGCCTGCCGATCGCAGTCGATCTCGACGGCGGCGCAATCCGCCACGCTCAGCCGCACGCCGCGGCCAGGCGCTCCCAGCGCGTCCCATGCCTCTTGCAGCAGCGCGGCCACCGGTGCCCGGTCGCGCCGCAGCGCGCGACGGTCGGCCAGCAGGGTCGACATGGTCGCGGCAACGGCGAGCGTGTCCTCGGAGGCCTTGAGGAGCCGCCCGCCGCTCTCGGTGATGTGGGCCGCGTACTGCTGGTAGCGCGCATTGCCCAGGGGGCCATGCAGCTCGCTCAGCATCGCCTCCGAGAAGCCGATCACGGCGTTGAGGGGCGTGCGAAGCTCGTGATGCATCTGCGCCAGCAGCCGGCAGGGCGCCTCGCGGGTGGACTCGTCCTGCTGGGGAATCGGCACGGTCTCGCGTGGGCGCGACGCCACGCGGACCGCCGCCGCACATGCCGCAAGCAGGGCCGCGAGCAGGACGGCGAGGAGCGGTCCGGCATCGGCAACCGCGTGCCACGCCGCGGTCAGGGTCAGGCCCGCGGCGAGCCCGGCGCTGGCGCTGAGCGCGAGCAGCTGCCCCGGCGCCTGCCGGCCGTTCTCCCAGCCCCAGTCCCTGCCGAGATCCCAACCCCAGCCGCTGCCGCTCTCCCCGGCGCCTGCCCAATGCATGGACAGACCTTCGCCGTGGGGTGACGTGCCCCGCGTCATCCCTTCGCCCCGCCTGATTTTGTATGAAGATTCGCTGCCCGCGACGACCCCGCCGGCCGGTGCCGGCCGAATCATCCCAGTCATTCTGTATGAAGCGGGAATCGCTTGTCGAGGCCTGATTCGCGCGCCGTGCAAGGAGCGCGTCCCCTGTGGCGCCGGGGCTATTGCCCGGTGCTGGGACGTTGTTCTGCGGCAACGGCGTCGACACCTTGCAGGAGTTCGACGCCAACACCGGCCAGCTCACCAAGACGCTGGCCGGCGCCGCCGGGGCGGTGCAGCACCAGAGCTACACCTACGATGCGCTCGGCAAGCTCGTCACCCGCAGCGACGCCAACACGGCGCTGGCGGAAAGCTTCGAGTACGACACGCTGAACCGGCTCTACCCAAGTCGATCGTGAGCCTGACGCCGTCGCCGCTGGTGGCGATCTTCAGCTACAACGCCATCGGCAACCTCACCTTCAAGTCCGACGTGGGCGCCTACAACTACCCCGCCCCCGGCCAGCCGCGGCCGCACGGCGTCACCTCGGTGACGGGCGGCAGCATCAATGCCACGTTCACCGGTTCATACCTTGCAGTCCGGCCATGTGCCTCTCGGCGGTCTCCCGCTCCACGACATTGCTGCCGCCTCGCCGGAAACGGTCACAGCGGGCCTCCTGGATCTTGAGCCCATCTCGCTCGCCTTCCAGGCGCCGGCCGTCTGCACGTGGGAGACGGATGGCGCCATCCACGTCCCGTCGCAGCAAACGACGGCCACATGATAGCGCCACGCGCTCCCCTGGAGATGAGTGGACCGGCCGAGGGAGACTGAGACGGCACCGATGGCCACATCGCCGGTGGAAGGATCTCCAAGCGGAATTTCCCAGCCAGACCGACACTTGAGCTGGAGCCCCGCGCGTCCGCTCCCAGCGCTTCGCTGTCGGACGCGCGCGCATTGGCCGGCGAATTGTGACCCAATCCGCAACCTCGGTCCCATCTACCCGGGCGTTCAAGTAATCACTACCATAGGCAATGCGCAGCTCGCGCTATCGTCTACGCCCTCACACATTTTTGTCGGAGGACACGATGACCTGGAACTTCAAGCCGGCCAGGGACGGGCTAGCGCGCCGCACCCTTCTGAAGGGAGCCGGCATCGGCATCGGGGCGGGCCTCGTGTCAGGCCTCCCGTCCGCACAGGGTCAGGGTACTGAGCCGGCAGTAGCGCAAGTGCCCGAAGGCCCGATCTGGAGCGCCGAATACTGGGCCAGGAAGGGCGACGTTGCGCTTAACATCTGGCGCAAACGCATAGGAGAACCGAAGCCCGGCGAGCGGCAGTTACCAGTCCTTTTCGTCGTGCACGGCTCGTCGAACTCAGCGCGCTCGTCATACGATCTCGCCGTGCCGGGCAGGGGCGAGTACTCGTTGATGAACGTGTTCGCGCGCTACGGCTACGACGTGTGGACCATGGACCACGACGGCTACGGGCGCTCGGGCAGTTCCGGCAACAACTCCGATATCGCCAGCGGCGTCGAGGACCTCAAGGCGGCGGTACCGGTCGTAATGCGGGAGACCGGGCAGACGAAGTTTCATTTCTACGGCACCTCGTCGGGGGCAATCCGTGCCGGCGCCTACGCTCAGGTGCAGCCCGAGCGGGTCGCCCGGCTGGTGCTGGTCGCCTTCACTTACAAGGGCACCGGCGCACCGGAAATCCGCAATCGGGCGAGCCGGGTAGAAGCCTACCGCAGCAGCAACCGCCGCAGGCGTGACGCCGCCATGATTCGCTCGATATTCACCCGCGACGGCTATGCCACGAGCTATGACACGGCCGTGCCTGAGGCGATCATCGCCGAGGAGCTGCAGTTCGGCGATCAGGTGCCATCTGGGACCTATCTCGACATGGCCGCGAATCTGCCGCTGGTCGATCCGAGGAAGGTGCTCTCGCCGGTGCTCATGATTCGCGGCGTCCACGACGGCAACTCCACCACTGAGGACCTGATCGACTTCTACCAGCAATTGCCGAACGGCGACCGCCAGTTCGTGATCCTACCGCACACAGCGCACAGCCCAGGATACAGCAACAACCGGCATCTGCTCTGGTACGCGACGCGCAACTTCCTCGCCTCGCCGGCGCCGGTCCCCGCGACTTGAAGGCCCCGGCCCATCAGAAAGCCGGGGCCTCTGGTCCAAAGGGGCGCAAGAGGGCAACACGAACGGCACTGGTGACCAACGGCTCCGACGAGCCAGATGCGGTAGTCCGGACGGGGGCCTTTGCCAACGCCCTGTTGCGTCCTAATTGGCCGCGTTCAGCTTGACGAGGATGATGCGGTTGGTGCTGCTCTGGTGGATAAGTAGGTTGCCGTCGCGGGTCGGGCGCATGTGCCTGATGATGCCGGCATGCACGCCACCCGACGGGATCGCCCAGCTCTGGAACTTCTCCGTCTTGGGATCGAATCGCACGAGCATATCTGGCCGCGTGCCGGACTCGTTGTACCAGACATGGCCGCCGACAAACGCGATGGCGTAGGGGTGCGAGGCGGGCCCGCTGGGCGAATCCCACTCCTTGATGTCGCCGGTCTTGGGGTCGAGCCGGCCGAGCTTGCCCTTCGAGGAGTTCACGTACCATATCAGGCCGTCGGGAGCGATGTCGAGGCGCCGGACCGTCGTGCCCGGCGTCGGCAGCTTGACCTCCGTCAGCTCCATGGTCGCCGGGTTGACCTTGACCAGGCAGTTGCTGCCGTTGCAGGCGACCCACGGCGTGCCTTCGGCATCGATCTTGATGCCGTAGGGCTTGGAGTTCGGCGTCTTCATGGTGACAAGCTTGACGTCACCGGTGGCCGGGTCGAGCCGACCAAGCATGTTGCTGTTCTGCAGGGTGAACCACAGAATGCCCTTCGGGTCGAACTTCGCCGAGTGCGGGTCCTTCGCGGCCGGGTCGGGCATCTTGTAGACGGTGACCTTGCCGGTGACCGGATCGACCTTGCCAATCGTGCCGTTGCCGTTGCCGGTGTACCAGATGCCGCCTGCCTTATCGACCGTCACCGTATGCGGCTTCGATTTGGGCGGCAGCGCATACTCCCTCATCTCGCCGGTCTTGGGATCGATGCGGCCGATCAGGTCCGACCACTGTCCCACCCACCAGATGCTGCCGTCCGGCGCCTCGATCGGATCGCGCGAGCGCTGGCCGAGCGTGGGAACCGTCCACTCCTTGAAGGCGATCTTGGCGTCGCCGGACACGAGCTTGGGTGCCCGCTTTGAGTTGGGCGGGAAATTCGTCGCAAGGTAGTCCGCGATCTTGTTCTGTTCCTCCGGCGTCTTGCTCAGGTCGATCATCGTGGCGACCAATTCCTTCCAACCCTCGCGCGTGTACCCCAAGCTCCGCGTGATCTGGTTGACCGGATGACATGCCGTACAGACCCCTTCCACCAGACCCTTGTCCGCTCCCTCAGGCAATACCTGAGCCTGTGCGGTCAAAGGCCCGAGGCCGCACACAGCGGCGGCCAACAAAGATGCAATCGACAGCCTGGGCATTTGCCAACCCTCTCTCGTTTGGTTGTGAACTCCAGCCCAGTAAAAGACTTGTGCGTGCACAGAACCCACTGTCAAGCCGCGGCGTTCGCCTGCCCCTGGCGGCCAGCCAGCATGCGTGCAACGACTTCCTTCAGCTCCCGGGCGTGGCGCTTGCCGAAGCGCTCAACGAGAGGGGCATGGCAGACTTTGCCATGTTGGTCCCCGCGAAGAGACCGGGCCTAGCGCCGCCCCAGCAAGCCGATACGGGCCGCGGCGGCCCAGTGCAGGGCGATTGCCGCGGCGTTGGAGACGTTGAGGCTGGCGAAGGGGCCGTCGGTGGCGATGCGGGCGATGCGGTCGCAGCTCTCCCGCGTCAGCTGGCGCAGACCCTTGCCTTCGGCTCCGAGCACGAGGGCCACCCGCTCGGGCCAAGCGGTCTCCTCCAGCCGCTCCGGCGCCTCGCCGTCGAGACCGATGACGGCGAAGCCCAGCTCCTTCAGCTCGGCGATGGCGCGGGCCAGGTTCTGCACCAGCCCCACCGGCACATGCTCCAGCGCGCCTGAGGCGGACTTGGCGAGCGCCCCGTCAAGGGGCGGGCTGTGGCGGCGCGTCATGACGAGGCCGCCGGCACCGAAGACCGCGGCCGAGCGCAGGATGGCGCCGACGTTGTGGGGGTCGGTCACCTGGTCGAGCATGAGCAGCGGCCGGCCGGCGACGCCTTCCGCCAGCTCGCCGAGGGAAGGCTCCGGCAGCGGCTCAGCCTCGGCCAGCGCCCCCTGGTGCACGGTGTCGGGGCCGAGCCGCCGGTCGAGGTCCTTCGGCAGCACGCGCTCGTGCGGGATCGGGCGCGCCGCCAAGGCCGCCTGCAACCGGCGCTCGGCGTTGTCGGTGAGGCAGAGCCGGCGGATGCGGCGCCCGGGGTTGCCGAGCGCCGCCTCCACGGCGTGCACGCCGTGGATCAGGACGAGGCCGTCGCTGCTCATGCCGGCCGCACCGCGGCGTGCGTCGTGGCCGGCGCCGTGGTGCGGGGCTCGTTGCGATGGCGGCGGCCGGCGTCGGTCCTGCATGATCGTGCGGTGCGTGAGCTGGTGAGATTGCGCGTGGCAGGCAAGTCCGGCGGCGCCACGGCCCCTTTTACCACCTCACCGGGACGCCGCGCCAACCTCCGCGCCTACAAGTGCCCCTTCCACTCCGGGCGCGCCTTGAGGGCCGCGGCGTAGCGGAGCGCGATCCTGCGCAGGCGCTCGGGCGCGTACTCCTGCTGGGCCAGCGCCATGCTGCGGTCGAAGACCTCGCAGTAGCGGCGGATCCTGTCGCCGTCGAGGTCGAAGCGGCCGACGCCGTCGAAGACGACGCGCGCGCCCTTGGCGTCGGGGTGGGTCGAGGTGTAGCTGAAGCGGTAGGCGGCATAGCCGATGTCGGCGGCGCGGACGGGATCGTGGAGCTCCCAGCGGAAGTCGCGGCCGCCGTCGGCGAAATGCGCCAGCATGGCCTTGATGGCGTCGCGGCCGGTATGCGGGCCGAAGAAGTAGTCGTCATACGTGCCATCCGGCGTGAACAGATCGGCCAGGGCATCGCCGTCGCCGGCCGCCGCAGCGGCGGCGAAGCGGTTCACGAGATCCGCGAAGTCCATGGGCTCCTCCGTGCGAGGGTGCGGCGAATGGCGAATGGCCAATCGCGAATGGACCCATTCGCCAACCCCCATTCGCCATTCACCCGCTTCTACAGCGCCGCCCCCATCCCCCCATCCACTGCCAGCTCCGCACCGGTGACGTAGGACGCCTCGTCGCTGGCGAGGAACAGGGCGGCCTTGGCGATCTCCTCGGGCCGGCCGAGGCGCTTGAGCGCGGTGGACTCCACGAGCGCCTTCTCGATCGCCGGGTTGCGCAGCGCCCGCGCCGTCAAAGGCGTGTGCACGAAGCCGGGGCACAGGACGTTCACACGGATGCCGAACGGCGCGTACTCGACGGCGAGCCCGCGGGTGAGGGCCGTCACGGCGCCCTTGGTGGCGGAGTAGGCGGTAAGCGGACGCAGGCCGCGGTGCGCCATGATCGAGGCGACGTTGATGAGGGAGGCGCGCCCTGAGGCCCTGAGCAGGGGGAAGCCGTCGCGCGCCACCCGCACCACGCCGTCGAGGTTCACCTCGCGGATCCTGGCCCAGTCGGCATCGGAGAGGTGGCGGAAGTCGCCGCCCACGTTGAGGCCGGCGTTGTTGACCAGCACGTCGAGGCGGCCGTGGGCCTTCTCCACCGCACGGAACATGGCCGTCACGTCCTGGCCCAGGGACACATCGGCGGTGAGTGCCGTCGCCGACAGTCCGGCCGTGACGATCCCGGCCGCCACCGTCTCCGCCGCCGCGCCGTTCACGTCGGTGACGTAGACGTGGGCGCCCTCCGCGGCGAGCACCTGGGCCGTGGCCCGGCCGATGCCGGAGCCCGAGCCGGTGACCAGCGCGACGCGTCCCTCAAGCCGTCTCATCGTAGCCCTTCTTCTCCGGCAACGGCGCTTTGACCGGCGGATGCGGCGCGGGCACCTTCTCACGCATCGTCACCAGCTCCTCGGCGATCGACGGGTGCAGTGCCACGGTGGCGTCGAAGTCGGCCTTGGTGGCGCCCATCTTGAGGGCGATCGCCGCCATCTGCACGATCTCGGCGGCATCGGGCCCCAGGATATGGCAGCCCACCACCTTGTCGGTCTCGCCGTCCACCAGCAGCTTCATGACCACGCGCTCGTCGCGGCCCGACAGCGTGTGCTTCAGCGGCCGGAAGCGGGCGCGGTAAACATCGAGCTTGGGATAGCGCTGGCAGGCGATGTGCTCCGGCAGGCCGACGGTGCCGATCTCGGGCGTGGAGAACACCGCGGTCGGGATCAGGTCGTGGCTCGCGGTCCAGCGCCTGCCGCCGAACACCGTGTCGGCGAAGGCGTGGCCCTCGCGGATGGCGACCGGCGTCAGGTTCACCCGGTCGGTCACGTCGCCCACGGCGTAGATGCTGGGCACGGAGGAGCGCGACTCGGCATCGACCGGGATCTCGCCCTTGGCGCCGAGCTTCACGCCGGCCGCCTCGAGCCCCAGCCCCTGCGTATTCGGCGAGCGGCCGGTTGCGAGCATCACGCACGCGACCTTGAGGGTGGACCCGTCCTGCAAGGTCACCGCGTAGCCGCGCCGACCGGCCTTCTCGATGGCGGCTATGTCGGCCTGCACGCGCACGTCGATGCCGCGCTTGCCCATCTCCTCCATCAGGCCGCTGCGCAGGTCGTCGTCGAAGCCGCGCAGCACCTTCTCGCCGCGATAGATAAGCGTGGTGCTGGCGCCCAGACCCGCAAAGATGCCGGCGAACTCCACCGCGATATAGCCGCCGCCGACGATGGCGATCGAGGCCGGCAGGCGCTTGAGGTTGAACGCCTCGTTGGAGGTGATGGCGTGCTCGGCGCCAGGGATGTCCGGCTTCACCGGGCGGCCGCCGGTCGCCACCAGGATGGTGCGTGCCGTGATCCTGCGGCCGTCGCTCGCTAGCACCACCGTGCCTGGATCGGCGATGGTGGCGCGGGTGTCGAAGGTCTTGGCGCCGGCGTTGGCTACGTTGCGGCGGTAGATGCCTTCCAGGCGCGCGATCTCCGTGTCCTTGTTGGCGACCAGCGTGGGCCAGTCGAAGCTGGCGCCGGTGACGGTCCAGCCGAACCCGGCCGCATCCTCGAAGTCGTCGCGGAAGCGGCTGGCGTAGACGAGCAGCTTCTTCGGTATGCAGCCCCGGATCACGCAGGTGCCGCCGAAGCGGTACTCCTCGGCAATCGCCACCCTGGCGCCGTGCTGGCCGGCGATGCGCGCCGCGCGCACACCGCCCGAGCCGCCGCCGATGACGAACAGGTCGAAGTCGTGCTCGCTCACTGAATCGCTCACTGGCGCGCTCAAGGGGCCCGCTCGGCGGCGCGGCCTACATGGTGATGCCGCGCCGCTTCAGCTCCCGGCGCGCCTCATCCTGGAGCTCCATCCCGAGGCGCTCTCCCCAGCGCTGCCCGAGGGCCATCGATTCGCGCGTGATCTTGGGCTGGATGTCTGCGAACCTCATGCCGACCTGCGATCTGTAGAAGGCGATGACCGCGTTGAGGTCGTCGAGGGTCATCTCCGTGGCATAGAGCGCCGCTATCTGATCGATCAGCTCGTACTTGCGCTGCCTGAAGCGGGGGGTGAGCTGGTCAAGAGCCTCGCGGATCTCCCTGGACTTGCCCGGCGCCATCTGGGTGAAGCTGCGAGCGAGCTGCTCGAGCATCAGCGGCACCGCCTCGTCGAATTGCTTCACCGCGCCCGAAAGCTCCATCATCTCCTTGGCCGCGGCAAGGCGGGCCGGGTCCGGCGACTGGGCATATGTCGTCTGCCCGGCCATAGCCGCCGCGACGATGGACAGACCGAGAACGAGCGCACGCAAGGTCATGTGACCATTCCTCCTGCCTTTCGGTGCCGACGATGGGCCGGCGCACACTAAGCGCTTCGCGCCTCGCTGTCGCGCTCCAATACGACGACGCCGTCAGGCCCGGCGACGATGGCGGCGTCGGCGATGCCAAGGAACAGGCCGTTCTCCACCACGCCGGGCACCCACTTCAGCGCGTCGTCCAGGGCCTCCGGCTCGTCGATGCGTCCGAAAGCGCAGTCGAGGATGAGGTGGCCGCAGTCCGTGAGAAACGGCTGGCCGTCCGGCCGCAGGCGCAGGCGGATCTCGCCCGTGCAGCCGGCCTCGGCGGCGAGCTCCTCGACGAGGTTGCGCGTGGTGCCGGCCGCGAAGGGCACGATCTCCACGGGGAGGGGAAAGGCGCCCAGCGTCGCGACGCGCTTGGAGTGGTCGGCGATCACCACCATGCGGTCGGAGGCCATGGCCACGATCTTCTCCCGGAGCAAGGCGCCGCCGCCGCCCTTGATGAGACGCAGCGCCGGGTCGATCTCGTCCGCGCCGTCGACGGTGAGGTCGAGCGCGGGGCGCTGGTCGAGATCAGCCAGCGGGATGCCGAGGCGTTCCGCCTGCGCCCGTGTTGCCTCCGAGCTCGGAACGCACACGACCTTCAGGCCCTCCCTGACGCGCTGGCCGAGAAGATCGACGAAGTGCGCCGCAGTGGAGCCGGTGCCGAGGCCCAGGGCCATGCCGTCCTCGACCAGGGTGATGGCGTGCTCGGCGGCCTGGCGTTTATACTGATCGCCCGTCACGGATGCCTCCCGGATCCCCTCTCCCCGCTTGCGGGGAGAGGGCTAGGGTGAGGGGCAGCAACGGATGCCGACGTCGGAGCTTGTTGCCTCTCACTCCGGCCCTGTCCATGAGAGGTCAGCGCCCCTGGCTGCCCCTCACCCCGACCCTCTCCCCGCGCTGCCGGAGCGCGTGGCGAGGTCGGCGATGCGCGGGGAGAGGGAGAAAGCGCGCGCCGCGGCGTCACAGCCCGCCCATCAGCATGTACTTGATCTCCACGAACTCCTCGATGCCATGGTGCGATCCTTCCCGTCCCAGGCCCGACTGCTTGTAGCCGCCGAACGGCGCCACCTCGTTGGAGATGATCCCCTCGTTGATGCCGATGATGCCCGTCTCCAGCGCCTCGGCCACGCGCCACACGCGGCCCAGGTCGCGGGCGTAGAAATAGGCGGCGAGACCAAACGGGGTGTCGTTGGCCTGGGCGATCACGTCCTCTTCGGTCTTGAACTTGAACAGCGGCGCCACCGGCCCGAAGGTCTCCTCGCGCGCCACCAGCATCGCCGAGGTCACGTTGGCGAGGATCGTGGGCTCGTAGAAGTTGCCGCCCAGCGCGTGGCGCTTGCCGCCGACCACGATGCTGGCGCCGTGCTTGAGGGCGTCGGCGATATGCTCATCGACCTTCTCGACCGCGGCCTTGTTGATCAGCGGCCCTGCGGTCACGCCCTCCTCAGTGCCGGGGCCGACCTTCATCTTCTTGACCTCGGCGGTGAGCTTGCCGGCGAAGGCCTCGTAGACCGCCTCCTGCACATAAATACGGTTGGCGCACACGCAGGTCTGGCCGGCGTTGCGGTACTTGGAGGCCATGGCGCCTTGCACGGCCTTGTCGAGGTCGGCGTCGTCGAACACGATGAACGGCGCGTTGCCGCCCAGCTCCAGGCCGAGCTTCTTGATGGTGGGTGCGCACTGCGCCATCAGGATGCGGCCGATCTCGGTGGACCCCGTGAAGGTGAGCATGCGCACGTCGGGGTTGGAGGTCAGCTCCTTGCCGATGACGCTGGCCTTGCCGGTGATGACGTTGAAGACGCCCTTGGGGATGCCGGCCTCCTCGGCCAGCGCCGCCAGCGCCAGGGCGGTGAGCGGCGTCTCGGAGGCGGGCTTCAGCACCATGGTGCAGCCGACCGCCAGGGCCGGGCCGGCCTTGCGCGTGATCATGGCGGCGGGGAAGTTCCACGGCGTGATGGCCGCCACCACGCCCACCGGCTGCCTGATGACGACGATGCGGGCGTCGGCCTTGAAGCTCGGGATGGTCTCGCCGTAGACGCGCTTGGCCTCCTCGGCGAAGAACTCGATGAAGCCCGCCGCATAGGCGATCTCGCCCGCCGCCTCGGCCAGCGGCTTGCCTTGCTCGCTGGTGAGCAGGAGCGCCAGCTCGCGCGTGTTCTGCGCGATCAGGTCGAACCAGCGGCGCAGCAGCTTGGAACGCTCCTTGGCGAGCAGCTTGGCCCAGGCCGGCTGCGCGCGGTGCGCCGCCTCGATGGCGGCGCGCGTCTCGGCCTCGCCGAAGTCCGGGACGCGCGCCATGATCTCGCCCGTGGCCTTGTTGGTGACGGGCAGCCTGGGCTCGCCGACCCATTGGCCATCGACGTAGCACTGGCTCCTGGCAAGGTTGAGGGTAGGCGTGTCCATGGGCTCGCTCCGCGTTTCTCCGCCCCGTCGTCGCTACAGCCTGTGTAGGCTTCATCGGGGTGCGGCACAAGGCGGCCGGCCCTATGGCGCAGTGATACGGCCCATCGATCGCTTGCGCAATGCGCGGGCACTGGGAGCGGGCCGCAGCGGATTTTTTCTATCCAGCGCCTGCGCAGATCAGACCCGCAGGGTCTGACCCCGACTCACCGCCCCTTGTAGTTGGGCTTGCGCTTCTCGTTGAAGGCGTCGATGCCTTCCTGGCGGTCCTCGGTGACGATGGTGCGGTTGTAGGCCTCGATCTCGAAGGCGTAGCCGGACATGCGGTCGAGCTCGGTGGCCTTGTCGAGCGCCCGCTTGGCTTGGCGCACGGAGATGGGCGCGTTGGCGGCGATGCGCAGCGCCACTGCCCGCACCTCGTCGAGCAGGCGATCGTCGGGGCACACCTTGTTGACGAGACCCCAGGCCAACGCCTCCTCGGCCGAGAACGGCGCGCCGGTGAGCACGATCTCCTTGGCGCGCCGCACGCCCACCGCGCGCGTCAGGTTCTGCGTGCCGGCGGCCCCCGGCATGATGCCGAGCGTCACCTCGGTCAGGGCGAAGCGGGCCGACTGGGCCGCGTAGATGAAATCGGACGCCAGCGCCAGCTCCATGCCGCCGCCGATGGCCGCGCCGTTGACGGCGGCGATCACCGGCACCGGGCAGTCCATGAGCGCGCGCACCATCTGCTCCACGATGGCGTGCTGGCGGCGCCAGACCGCGTCGGGCATGCCCTTGCGCTCCTTGAGGTCGGCACCGGCGCAGAAGCCGGCGCCGGCGCCTGTCAGGATCAGGCAGGCGGCGGCATCGGGGTTCACGTAGAGGTCGGCGAAGCACGCGCCGAGCTCCTCCATCATGCGCGTATTCATGGCATTGCGCGCCGCCGGGCGGCTCAGCGTGACGGTGCCGATGCGGTCCTCGCCGATGGTGACGTCCAGAGTCTCGTAGGGCATGGGGACCTCAAGGGTGAGATGGTGAGTGGTGAGATGGTGAGTGGTGAGATGGTGAGTTCAGGGTGTGCACGCGTTGAGGG
>JBAPMW010000478.1:0-1566 GCA_049278815.1 Hyphomicrobiaceae bacterium | reverse complement strand
GGATTGCACGGTCGAGACTTGAGCATCCTCACTAGCCGTGATTGGTCGCGGTGGAGCTGCAACGTGGTGCCGCCGAGGCTCTCAGCGCTCCCGCGCGCGAGCAGCCTATCGGGCTCATGGGTGACCGCGGGTATGACGTGGCCGCATCGATGCTGGTCACCCTGATTGTCGTGCCGGCCGATCGGGGGCGCTGATGCGGATCGGTATTGTATGGCCCGACACAGTCCGCCTGGCGGGATTGAGCATTCGGTTCGACCGTTACCGCGAAGGGTTCCGGCAGCTCGGGCACGAGGCCATCGTCATTAGCACCGCCGAGGCCGCCGAAGGGTGCGAGTGGGCCGATGTGAGCGTGCCGACGCCGGCGGCCCTGCACGACCCAGCGCTGTACGCCGGCCTGCGCCTGGACGCCGCACTCGTGCTTACGTGGCTCGGCATGCCGGACATCATGGCCGCAGCCCGGCCGCACGTCCGCCACCTGATCTCGCTTACCGACAGCGACGGCGTGATCGGCGTTCGGGTGTTTCCTGCACGGGTGCTGAACCGGATGGTTCTGGTGCAGTCCAATTTTGGCGACCGCCTGCGGACCGCTGGGTGGTGGCTGCGGCAGTACGTCGGGATCCACCGCGGCGTCGATCGCGAGCTGGTCGAGAGCGGCCGCCTCGCCGACCGGATCATCGTCTTCAGCCCCGGGGCGAAGGAGAACCTGGGGGCGTTCTTCGCCCACCACGGCGAGGACGCGCTGGTCAACCGGATCGTTGTCGCACCGTTCCCTGTGGGCTCGGCCTTCGAGCACGACCCCGTGTCCGTCGACCGCGAGGACCGCGTGATCGCCATCGGACGCTGGGACGACCCGCAGAAGGGGACTGGGTTGCTTGTTGGCGCCTTGGAGCGATATCTGCGGGACGGCGGGAGGTGGAAGTTCACGCTAATTGGGCGCTGCGGTGAAAAGCCGTTCCGGTCGCTGCTGGCGACGTTCCCCGATCGCGTCGAGTATCGCAGTGCGGTGGCACAAGACGAGGTCGCAGGGCTGCTCGGGCGGGCGCGGGTGTTGCTCTCCACCTCGCGGTGGGAGAGCGGCCCGATTGTGGCGAGCGAAGCGCTGTTGCGCGGCTGCTCGCTGGTCGGCCCGGCTTCGATCCCGAGCTTCGCTCAGTTTTGTGATGCCGGGTGCGGGAGGACGTTCGGTCGGCGGTCGGTGAGCGCCGTTGTCGCAGCACTGGGTGCAGAAGCAGAGGCATGGGACACGGGCCGGCGCGACCCGTTTGCGATCGCCGCCCGCTGGTACGGATATTTCACCCCCGAGGGCGTCTGCCGCCGGGTTCTCGACGGGCTCGAGTCGCCGGCCGTCACCCGGATCGCGACGGCTTCCGAATGATCCCCTGGCTTCTTCACCCCGGATGCCGGAAGACGGACGCCCCGGCGTGACGGCCGCGGTCGTCTACGCTGCGAAGGCGGGCTCCGGCGGGCTCGGGCTCCACGCAGCGACCGTCACCGCCGGGCTGGCGACCTCCGGCTCGGTCGCCGCGCTGGGCCCTGGCCAGCTCGAAGACTGGTTGCTGGAAACCC
>JBAPMW010000477.1:0-2755 GCA_049278815.1 Hyphomicrobiaceae bacterium | reverse complement strand
TCGTGGAACTACCGCGCCGAGGACGGCGGCGGCATCATCCTCGACATGGTCTGCCACTGGCGCTACGTGCTCGACAATGTGTTCGCGCCGGTGCGCTCGGTGTCCTGCATCGGCACCACCCACATCCCGGAGCGGGTTGACGAGGCGGGGCGGCGCTACAAGGCCACCGCCGACGATGCGGCCTATGCCATCTTCGAGCTCGACGGCGGGGTGATCGCGCAGATCAACATGTCGTGGACCACGCGCGTGCACCGCGACGACCTCGCCATCTTCCACGCCGACGGCACGCTGGGCTCGGCCATCGCCGGCCTCACCGACTGCAAGATGCAGCCGCGCGCCGCCACGCCGCGCCCCGTTTGGAACCCCGATCAGAAGCAGACCATCGACTTCTACTCGACTTGGCAGCCGGTGCCCGACAACGCCGTCTACGACAACGGCTTCAAGGCGCAGTGGGAGATGTTCATCCGCCACGTGGCGGAGGAAGAACCCTATCCGTACACGCTGCTGGAAGGCGCCAAGGGCGTGCAGCTCGTGGAGTGCGCGCTCCAGAGCTGGAAGGAGCGACGCTGGATCGACGTGCCGCCGCTGGAGGTGTGACGACGTAGGTTGGGTTAGGCCCGAAGGGCCGTAACCCAACATGTTGGAGACGGACAATGTTGGGTTACGCGCTGCGCGCTAACCCAACCTACGGCAAGGAACATGGCCCTCACCATCAAGCTCCCCGAGGCCGGCGGACGGATCGTAGCCTACACGCTCTCGGAGCCCAGGCGCTTCGCAGCGCCTGCCGGCAGTCGGCCGTTCAACCGCATCGCGCTGGCGGCCGCGCACGTGGTGGCCGATCCGCTGGCCGATGTCGACCCCTGGCTGACTGCCGCCCCCGACTGGGACCGCACCATCGCCTTCCGCGAGCACCTGTGGAGTCTCGGCCTCGGGGTGGCGGAGGCGATGGACACCGCCCAGCGCGGCATGGGCCTCGACTGGACGATGGCGCTGGAGCTGATCGGGCGCTCGGTGGCCGCTGCACGCGGACGCCCAGGTCCCACAGGGGGCGCGGTGGTGTTCTCGGGCGCCGGCACGGATCACCTCGACCCGGCCGACGCCCGCTCGCCCGACGATGCGATCCGCGCCTACGAGGAGCAGATCGCGGCCATCGAGGCCGTGGGCGGCCGCATCATCCTGATGGCATCGCGCGCGCTGGTGCGGGTGGCCAAATCGCCGGACGACTACGCCCGCGTCTACGGCCGCCTGCTGTCGCAGGTCAAAGAGCCCGTCATCGTCCACTGGCTGGGCGACATGTTCGACCCGGCGCTCGCCGGCTACTGGGGCTCGCGCGATCTCGACCGGGCGATGGCGACCGCGGTCGATATCCTCAACGCCAACGCCGCCAAGGTCGACGGCGTCAAGATCTCGCTGCTCGACAAGGGCAAGGAGATCGCCATGCGCCGGCGCCTGGCCCAGGGCGTGCGCATGTACACCGGCGACGACTTCAACTACGCGGAGCTGATCGCCGGCGACGCGCAGGGCCACTCCGACGCTCTCCTGGGCATCTTCGACGCCATCGCGCCGGCCGCTTCCGCGGCGCTCTCCGCGCTGGCGGCGGAGGACCAGGAGACCTTCCACGCCATCCTGGCGCCGACCGTGCCGCTGTCGCGCCACATCTTCAAGGCGCCGACCCGCTTCTACAAGACCGGCGTCGTCTTCATGGCCTATCTCAACGGCCACCAGGACCATTTCACCATGGTGGGCGGCCAGGAGAGCACGCGCTCCACGCTGCATCTGGCGGAGCTGTTCCGTCTCGCCGACGGGGCCGGCCTGCTGGTCGATCCGGAGCGGGCGGTGGTGCGCATGCGCCACGTGCTGGCGACGCGCGGCATCGAGGCTTGAGGCGGCCATGCGCGATTTCTCGCTCGATCACCACTGGCTGTCGATCAACACGGCCACGCTGCGCCGGCAGGCCGACCTCGTCGGCATCGTCGAGGCCTGTGCCAGGGCCCGCATCCGCGCCATCGATCCGTGGCGCGACCAAGTGGCGGCCGTCGGCCTCCCCCGCGCCGTCAGGGCCGTGAAGGACGCCGGCCTCCAGCTCTCCGGCTATTGCCGCGGCGGCATGTTCACGGCCGACAGCCAGCGCCTGCCCGAGGCGCGCGACGACAACCGCCGCGCCGTGGACGAGGCGGCGGCGCTCGGCGCCTCCTGCCTGGTGCTGGTGGTCGGCGGGCTGCCGCAGTACTCACGCCCCGGCTCGGCCCCGTCCAAGGACCTGATCGCCGCCCGCGCCCAGGTCGAGGAGGGGCTCGCCGCCCTGCTCGACTACGCGCGCAGCGCCGGCATGCCGCTGGCCCTGGAGCCCCTGCATCCCATGTACGCGGCGGACCGGGCGTGCGTGAACACGCTGGCGCAGGCGCTCGACATCTGCGATCGCCTGGACCCGGAGCGCGCCGGCAGCATCGGCGTCGCCGTCGACGTCTACCACGTGTGGTGGGACCCGGCGCTGTGGGACGGCATCGCGCGCGCCGGCAATGACCGCCTGCTGGCGTACCATGTCTGCGACTGGCTGGTGCCGACCCGCGACATGCTCAACGACCGCGGCATGATGGGCGACGGGGTGGTCGATCTGAAGCGCGTGCGGGCGGCGGTGGAGGCTGTCGGCTACGCCGGCTTCTCGGAGGTGGAGATTTTTTCGGAGGATTGGTGGGCGCGCCCGATTGCGGAGGTGCTCGCCGTCTGCATCGCCCGGCATAGGGAGGTTGTGTAG
>JBAPMW010000476.1:0-8358 GCA_049278815.1 Hyphomicrobiaceae bacterium | reverse complement strand
CCTACCGGATCAAGCACCTGGTGCGCGATATCCTCGCCCTGGGCGACCGGCTCTCGCCCGACCGGCCCTTCGCCCTCGTCGGCCACGACTGGGGCGGCTCGGTCGCCTACGCGACGGCGATCGCAGCCCCGCCCGCGTCTCCAAGCTCGCGGTGGTCAACGGCGTGCATCCCGGCCCCTTCCAACGCGCCCTGATCGAGGACGAGGCCCAGCGGCAGGCCTCCAGCTACATCCCCTACCTGCGCGATCCCAGGGCGGAGGAGCGCCTGTCCGCTAACGGCTACGAGAAGCTCATCGGCATGCTGAGCCGCTTCGGCCCCCAGCCGTGGCTCACACCGGAGAAGCGCGCCGCCTACATCGAGGCCTGGTCGGCGCCCGGCGCGCTGACCGGCATGCTCAACTGGTATCGGGCCTCGCCCCTGCTGGTGCCGGCGCCCGGCGAGGCCGTCGACCCTGCCAAGGTCCTGAAGCTCGACCCGGCGCAGCTGCGCATCCGCATGCCCCACCTCGTCATCTGGGGCATGGACGACCGCGCGCTGCCGCCGTCGGCACGCGCCGGCCTGGCCGACTATTGCGATGACCTGACCGTGCGCGAGATCGCCGGCGCGGACCACTGGGTGGTGCACCAGCGGACAGCGGAGGTGATAGCCCACCTGCGGGATTTCCTCGCTGCCTGACTTCGTGGCATTAGGGCGCCCATGAGCGGTGTCGAGATAGAAAAGCTGCCGGTTGAGTTCGAAGGCGAGGCAGCGGACCGTACCCCCGTGGTGCGGCCCATCGGCGTGCCCGTGGGCGCCGTGGTGCACGAGGCCCACGAGCGCACGATCGCCGGCGCCTTGGGGCGCTGGCAATCGCAAGGGCTCAGCAGGGACACCATCGAGCCCATCCTCACCTACTGCGCCGAGCAGCGCTGCAGGGTGGACGATGCAACCTGTCCCGGCTGCCGCATGCGCACGGGGAGGCTGGGGCTCAGGACCTTCGACGATTTCGTCGCCCACCACGCCGAGATCACCTTCGAAGGCTCCGACCTGCGCCTGCCGGGATCGGGCGAGGGAAGGCTGCAGGCCCCAAGCCTGGAGCATCTGGCCAAGACCTGGGCCGGGGAGGAATACTGGTTCTGGGCGCGGCGCGTGCTGCGCAAGCTGCGCCACGGCATCCGCCGCGCCGCCCAGACGGGAGCGCCGCCGCCGCAGGGCGATACGCCCGTGCTCGTCCTGGTGCAGCCGCAGCTCGCCGACAACATCGGCATGGTGGCGCGCGCCATGGCCAACTTCGGCCTGGAGCACCTGCGCCTGGTTGCCCCGCGCGACGGCTGGCCGAACGAGAAGGCGCGCATCGCCGCCTCCGGCGCCAACTTCATCATCGACGGCGCCGAGGCCTACCCCACCTTCGAAGCCGCGCTGGACGGCCTCAACTGGGTCGCCGCCACCACCGCCCGGCAGCGCGACCTGGCCAAGGCGGTGCTCACGCCGGAGCAGGCGGTGGCGGAGATGCGCCGCCGCCGCGCGGAGGGCCAGCGTTGCGGCATCCTGTTCGGGCCCGAGCGCAACGGCCTGGAGACGGACCAGGTGGCCAACGCCGACGCCATCGTCATGGCCCCGGTCAATCCGACGTTCGCCTCGCTCAACCTGGCGCAGGCGGTGCTGCTCGTCGCCTACGAGTGGATGAAGCAGACCGGGGGCGGCACCCTGGGGCGGGTGACGACCTACGAGGCGCCCCTCGCGCCTGGTCTCCACACGCGGGGATCGCCGCCGGCGGGCCGGCAGGATCTTATTGCCTTCTTCGAGCATATCGAGCGCGAGCTCGACGCCAGCGGCTTCTTCACCGCCCCTGACAAGCGCCCCAGTGTCGTGCAGAACCTGCGCTCCATGTTCGTGCGCATGGGGGCGACGGAGCAGGAAATCCGCACCTTGCGGGGAATCGTGAAGGCCCTGGCCCAACCCAAGGCGCGGCGGGGCAAGTCGCCTTAGTTATGCCGCCTTTTCCACCGAGCGATGCCTCACCGAAAAACATCAGGCATGGCCCGCTCGATTGCGAAGGGAAGAACGCATCGGGCCAGCTGGATAACAGGGGGCTCGAATGCTCAGAACAGGCGCCAGGATTGGCGCGGGCTTGATGTGCGCTGCTGCGATGGCGCTGCTCGGCGTAGACACCGCGGCGGCGCAGGAGAAGGCGCCGAGCGACAAGTCCGTCCGCACCTTCATGCGGTACGCATGGGCCATGCTGCCGGAGAAGTTCACTCCGCCCAGCGGCAAGACCATCGTGGTCGACAAGAAGAAGCCCAAGGAGGTGGAGGTTCCCCTTGAGGTCGCCCGCGAGGCGGTCCAGGTGGGCTACTATTCGGCCCACGCCCAGCTGTGCAATCTGATGGAGGAGCAGCAGGCCAACTACGAGACCCTGATGCTGCGTCAGAAGACCGCCGGCAAGTGGAGCGAGCAGCAGATGCTCTACATTCAGAAGCTGCATCAGGTCACGGTCATGATCATGACCGGCAAGATCACGATCGTCGAGAAGGAAGGCGACGTGACGGTCTCCCAGAAGCCGGCCAAGACCAACGTCACCCAGCCTTGCACCGACGATAACAGGCAGAAGGTGAAGACGCAGATCACCAGCTATATCAACGCCGGGGCGAAGAAGACGGCGGCGCCCCATAAGGCCAGCACGCAGAAGAAGTAGCGGCTGACGCAGCCCCCGGCGTTGGCCGGTCGCGGGGGCGAGCGCTCAGGAATAAGTGGCGGAACGTAATGAGCGCCGGAAATGTGCGATTGACGCCGGCCGGCCATCCGCTATAAGCGCGGGCAGCGGGTCGCGTTGGACCCGCTTTGCCGCACGCCTGCGGCGCTCGGCTCCGCTCAGCAGCGTTTACAGCGACGGTTGATGAGCCGAAGCGCCTGTCGGCCCCGGATGTCCCGAGGACGTGCCGGAGCACAGGAGGGCGTGCTTCCTAACCGCCAGCTCGCATTTTTCGCGACTTTGGGAGTGCCCGCCATGACGAAGCGCATTCGCGCCAAGTACAAGATCGACCGCCGCCTCGGCGAGAAGCTGTGGGGCCGCGCCAAGAGCCCGCTCAACAAGCGCGAGAAGCGCCCCGGCCAGCACGGCGAGCGGCGCATGACCAAGCCCTCCGACTACGGCCAGCAGCTGAAGGCCAAGCAAAAGCTGAAGGGCTACTACGGCAACATCCTGGAGCGCCAGTTCCGCCGCATCTACGAGGAGGCGCGCCGCTTCAAGGGCTCCACCTCCGAGCATCTGATCGGCCTGCTGGAGCGCCGGCTCGACGCCATTGTCTACCGCGCCAAGTTCGTGCCGACCGTGTTCGCTGCACGCCAGTTCGTGAGCCACGGCCACGTCAAGGTGAACGGCCGGCGGGTGAATATCGCCAGCTATCGCTGCAAGGTCGGCGACATGATCGAGGTTGGCCAGAAGGGCAAGGAGATGGCGCTGCTGCTGGAGGCCATCAAGAGCGCCGAGCGCGACGTACCCGACTACATCGAGGCGGACCACAACAAGATGACCGCCAAGCTCGTGCGCGTGCCCGGCCTCGGCGAGGTGCCGTTCCCCGTGCAGATGGAGCCGAACCTGGTGGTCGAGTTCTACAGCCGATGATGCGGCAGTCGGGCGTCGGCAGTAACGCAGGGTGCAATGCGCTCGCTTCGCTCGCTTATTGCAACCTACGTCCCGATCGCCGCTCCGGTTACACCAGGAACGGATTGCTGCGGCGCTCATCCCCGATGGTGCTGGTGGGGCCGTGGCCGCAGATGAAGGCGATGTCGTCGCCGAGGGGGAGGAGCTTCGTCTTGATCGACCGGATGAGGGCGTCGTGGTCGGTGCGGGGCAACCCCTCGGTGCGGCCGATTGAGCCGCGGAACAGCACGTCGCCCACCAGCGCGAGGCGCTGCGCGCGATTGACGTAGGCGACCGAGCCGGGGGAGTGGCCGGGGCAGTGCAGGATGGAGAAGCTGGCGCCGGCCACCGTGACGGTATCTCCTTCGGCAAGCCAGCGGTCCGGCGTGACGTTGCGTGCGCCCTCAATGCCGAGGGCGAGGCCGGACTCCACCAGGCTGTCGAGCAGGAAGGCGTCGGCCTCGTGCGGCCCCTCGATGGGGATGCCGCCGAGCTTCTCCTTCAGCTCCGCAGCCCCGGCGGCATGGTCGATGTGGCCGTGGGTGAGCAGGATCTTTTCCACCGTCATGCCCGTCTTGGCGATGGCCGCCTCGATGCGGTCGAGATCGCCGCCGGGGTCTACCACCGCGCCGCGCTTTGTCGCATCGTCCCAGATCAGCGTGCAGTTCTGCTGGAACAACGTGACTGGGACGATGCCGGCTTGCAGGGGCATGGGGCGGCGCTCTTTCTGAACATTTCCGGTTTTGCGTCATCGTCGTCCTAGCCCACCGATCCGCCCCGGTCCACACGCGGTGATTGCCGCAAGGCGGCGGGCTCAAGGGAACGGCGTGCGGTGGGCATCGCGCAGGTCTCAGGTTGTATCCCGGGTGGGTGCAGCCGCGAGGCGCGGAGAGATGGAGGTTGGCCGGCGCATGTTGTAGCGGCGCAACGGCCTTGGCGCTGGCGACGGGAGCAGGTGGCGCGCGCCGTTCTTCACTAAGCGCCTGGACTGGCGTTGGTTTCGTCGCGTGTCACCCGCTCGGCTTGCGGAGCATCGCCGTGGGGACCTGCGTCCAAGATTCGTCGCGTTGTGCCGGCCCGATCTGATAAGGTGGCGCCTGTTTTCAAGACACCAAGCTGACAGGGAGCTCGCTCATGCAGTTGCTACAGTTGGGAATCAACGTCGGAGACCTTCCGTGGCAGGCGATCGGGCTCCTGGCCGGGCTCATCTTCGTAGCCTCGTTGATCGGCAACTCGCTCACGAACAACGCGTTCGTCGGCGCCATCATCGCCACGGTCGTCTTCCTCGCGATCTACATTGGATGGGACTATTACGGGTGGGGCCACTACGGTCAAAGTCTGCCCGGGTTTCCCAACCAGTTCGTGCCGCCGGCGGTGAAGTAGCTTGCCTCCGCAAGCGCCGGGGAGCGGCGACGCGCGGCTCTAGCTGCGAGCGGTCGAGTCCGCGCGACGCCACGCTTTCCGGCCCGACCGCCTCTCCTCGCTGGCGCCGCGCGCAGCCGCGGTCAAGACCGGCCCGTACGGGCCTGCTGAAGGCTGAAGGCATGGCCTTGACCGTGGCGAGCAGGCGCCACGCCTGCGCGGTTGGGGCGGGAGAGCCAGCCTCCAGCCACGCACCTACCGGCCGGTACCACCCGCAACCGACATGCCCAGCCGGACACGCCCCAAATGCACAGCCTGCCGCGTAACAGACGCAGTGCCAACTGTTAGCCTACACAGCAGCACTTTCAGGACGTGCCAGCTGATCGACAATACCTTAAAGCACATTTATCGCCACAACAAGACTTAAAATGCGAATATGACATTAAATTTGAACCCCGCGGCGACCCGCCTCACCTCTGGCAGACCGGGCAGAAGAAGGTCGAGCGACCGCCCTGGGTCTTGCGGCGCACCGTGCCCCGGCAGCCGGGCCGCGCGCACGGCGCGTCCGCGCGACCGTAGACGCTGAGCTCGTTTTGGAACAGGCCGCTGCTGCCGTCGGTGCGCCTGTAGTCGCGCAAGCTGGAGCCGCCGGCGCGGATGGCGTCGGCGAGCACCGCCTTGATCGCCGCCGCCAGCCGCTCGGCCGCCGGCGTCGGCCTGCCACCCCGTGTGGCCAGACGCGCGGCGGCCTTCCAGGGGCCGAGGCCGGCACGGAACAGCGCCTCGCAGACATAGATGTTGCCGAGGCCGGCCACGATGCGCTGGTCCATCAGGTAGGCCTTGAGGTCGACTTTCTTCCCGCGCGCCCGCCGGGCGAGATAGGCCCCGGTCAGGTCCGGCCCCAGCGGCTCGACGCCGAGACCGGCAAAAAAAGCGCCCCGGTCAAGCTCCCCCGCCGGGATCAGCGTCATGTAGCCGAAGCGGCGCGCGTCGTTGTAGGTGACGACGGCGCCGCCGGACATGGTGAACACCAGATGGTCGTGCCTGGCGTCCTTGCCGTGGCTGTACTCGTACTGGCCGAGCGCGATGCCGGCGCCCGCTGCGCGCCGGGTGCTGCCACCCTCGTCCGTGGCCTCGCCGCAGGAGACGATGAGCCGCCCGGTCATGCCGAGATGGATGGCGAGCACCTCGTCCCGGTCGAGATGCAGCAGGATGTACTTGGCGCGCCGCCCGAGGCGCAGCACACGCCGGCCTGTGAGCCGCTCGGCGAAGCGCTCGGGCAGCGGAAAGCGCAGGTCGGGGCGGCGCTGCTCCACGCGCACGAACGAGCGGCCACGCAGCACCGGCTCCAGGCCTGCCCGCACAGTCTCGACCTCGGGCAGCTCCGGCATGGTCGCGCCCCAGCTCCCCTCAGGCCCCCGTGTCGGCGGTGAGGCCTGCCGCCGCGAGGCCGGCGAGCGCGGCGATCTCGTCGTTGTCGGAGGTATCGCCCGACACGCCGACTGCGCCCACGACGGTGCCGGCGGGGTCCTTCACCAATACCCCCCCGGGGACGGGGATCAGCGAGCCGCCGACCGCATGGGTGGCCGCGGCCAGGAAGTAGGGCCGCTCCGCCGCCATGGCGGCAAGCCGGCGCGAGCCGACGCCCATGGCCAGCACGCCGTTGGCCTTGCCGATGGCAATCTCGGCGCGCTTCAGGCTGGCGCCGTCCTCGGCCGCCAGCGCCCTGAGGGCGCCGCGCGCATCGAGCACCGCCACCGCCAGGGGCTTGAGCTCGCGCTGTCGGGCGGTGGCGAGCGCGGTGGCGACGATCGTCTGGGCGTCTGCGAGCTTCATGGGTGGCTCCTCGTTCTGTGCGTCCGTGGTCGTGGCGGTCCGTTGTCGCAGGTGCCAGGCGGCCTCTTCTCCGCTGGCCTCCGCCCTTCTAAGCAGAGTTTCTTCACGACGCCAACGGACGGACCATTTGGCTCCCGGCTCCTGGATGGGGATGGCAAGCCTCGCACGCGCTGGAGGCAAGCGCCAACCGGATTCCCCTCCCCCTTGCGGGGAGGGGCTAGGGGTGGGGGGACTCCCGACCTTCGAGGTTCTGGAATCCCGCCCACCCTGTCCCTCCCCCACATTTTGGGGGCGCGCCTCCGGCGCGACGGGGGAGGGGACGTTGTGGCACGCACCTCGCTCAACAACCGGCGTCGGCGCAACCTGCTGCGAGACACTGCGCAAGCATTGCGCAGCAAAGCGTACTATGCTTAGGCCTCCGGCCAGGGCGATGCCGCGCGTGTCGACCATGGTCAGCAACTCCTCAAGGCGATGGCTTGCTCGTCTGGATGGCTTCGGCAACGCTCGCGACAAGGCCCCGCGCAGCCTCTGCCGCCAGCGTGGAGGGCAGTGCCACGGCGATGAAGTCGGCGCCGGCTGCAGCCAGCTGTTGCGCCTCCTCGGGCGTCTCCACATCGAAAGCGACGCACGGAACCTCGAAAATCGGGGCCCACCAGGAGATCAGCTCCACGCGGCGGAGGCGGGCCTTCTGGCGGTCGCCCAGGTGGGGCGGCGCGCCGAAGCCGATGTAATCGGCGCCCGCCTCGGCGAGCACCATGGCGGCGTGGCGGGAGATGCCGGCGTCCGCGCCGACCACGCCCTCGCCGCCCATCGCCTCCCTGGCCGCGGCGTAGGCCGCCGGCGGGTTGCCCGGCCCGCCGAGGTGGACGCCGTCAGCGCCGACGGAGCGGGCCAGCCTGGCGTCGTCGAGCACGAGCGCGGTGGCCTCTGCCTTCCTGACCCGGTCGACCAACGGTCTGGCCTCCGCCGCGGCCAGCCGTTGCCCGGCGGCAGGTGCGATCAGGACAACGGCAAGGCCCGCGGCGGCCTGCGCGGCAGCCAGCCGCTCGCCGGCGGCATCGCCCGCCTCCAGAACCGCATACAGCCGACAGCCGGTCGGCGCCTTGGTCACATCGCCCTCCCAGGTCGCGCCAGTGGCCGCATCAGTCGCATCGGATGGCGCAGCCTATCCTGGCGCATTGGGGCGAAAAAGCGACTGCACCGAGCTCTGTCCGGGGGCGCAGTCGCTGTTGGCCGGATGCCGTGTCGGATCGGCACCGCGAGCGGCGGCAGCCGATGGGGGAGCCTGTGGACCGCCAACGGCCCCGCCTTGCCTGGTCTTGGCCTGGTCGTGCTGGCGCACCGGCCGCAGGGCGGGTAGCATGGCCGGGTCGGGGAAGCCCTCTTGGATGGCGTTGGCATGCAGCACGATGCGCGGCACCGTGCCGGCGATCTCATCGGCGAGATCTATGCGGCCCTGCTCGGCAACGGGTCATGGCAGACCTTTGCCGACAGCCTTGCCCACGTGCTGCCCAACGGCAAGACCACGCTGTTCTAT
>JBAPMW010000475.1:0-15474 GCA_049278815.1 Hyphomicrobiaceae bacterium | reverse complement strand
GCCCGATCCTGTTGCGCGCCGCCCGCAGCGGGTCCAGCGGCCCGGTGAGGAACAGTGGCCGGGACGGACGCGTCAATCGGGCGGTGCGCCGGGGCGGCCGTGTCGCATGCATGGCCTGCCGCTTAGCCCGCGTCTGCCGTCGTGCCAAGCCGCCGGGGGCGGAAGCCTGTGGGGAAGCTGTGGGGAGGCGCAGAGCAACCGCTGCCCGCCGCTGCATCCGAGCCGCCCCGCGCTCTCGTCAGCTCTCCCTGCCCGGCAGCACCATCTGCGTCTGAGTGACGACGGCAACCAGCCTGCCGCCTTCCTGCCGGAGGGTCGTCTGCCATACCTGCGTGGTGCGGCCCCGGTGCAGGGGCACGGATTCGGCCACGATGCGGGTGTTGACCGGCGCCGCGCCCATGAAGTTGGTCTTGGACTCGATGGTGGTGGTGCGCGCCCCCGCCGGCAGGTTCGCCACCGTGCCGGTGGCACCCACCGTGTCGGCAAACGCCATTATTGCGCCGCCGTGGCAGACATTGCCGGCGGTGCAGAGGTCTGGCCGCACCAGCAGGCTGGCGACAACCCTGTCCCGCGTCACCTCCTCGATCTTGAGGCCCATCAGCCCGGGAAACAGCGGGTCGATGCGGCTCTGGATCTGCTCGGCGGTGGCCATGGTGCTCCTCCGTTGCGGTCGTCTCGTCAGCGTAGCTGGATTTGGGTTGTGCACTCAACAGCGATACCGCCACCCGCAAAAGCGCTGCGGTGGCCGGATCGCCACTCATATCCGTGCAGGGGAGCGCAGTGGAAGTCCTGCGCTTGCGTTCGCGATCGGACACGCTTGGCAGGCGGCACGGGCTGTCGACGCCTGCAAGCCCGAGCCGGGATGGTCGAAATTCGTCGGCCGTCCGGCAGCCCCACGCCCCTACTCACCGGCCGCGCGCGTGCCTGAGGCGCCGGCCGACGCCAAGCGCCGCTCCTCGGCCAGCATGTAGTCGCGGGCGATGGGGAGCGTGTGGATGCTCTTGGCGATCTGCAGCTGGAACACGGTGAGGCCCGAGTGGCGGAAGCCGGCCTCGGACGCCTGCAGGTAGAACTCCCACATGCGGCAGAAGCGCTCGTCGTGGCGCACCGGATCGAGCGCGCGTACGCGCTCGCGGTTCATCTGGAATCGTCGGTTCCACTCCTTGAGAGTGGCGGCGTAGTGCAGGCGCAAGTTCTCGAAGTCAGTGAGCCAGAGATCTTGCTTCTCCAGCACGGGGGCGAGTTGGGACAGGCTCGGCAGGTAGGCGCCGGGGAAGATGTTCTGGCGGATCCAGACATTGATGGGATGCGGCGCCTGGTAGCGGCCGATGGTGTGCAGCAGCGCCACGCCGTCGTCGGCGAGCAGCGCGTCGAGGCGGGAGAAGAACTGGGCATAGTGTGGCCGGCCGACGTGCTCGAACATGCCGACCGAGACAATACGGTCGAAGCGCTCGTGCAGGCGCCGGTAATCCTCCAGGCGGAAATCCACCAACCGGCTGAGGCCCAGCCTGGCCGCGCGCTCGCGCGCGACCTTGAGCTGCTCAGTGCTGAGCGTCACGCCGGTGACGTGCACGCCGTAGGTGCGGGCGAGGAACAGGGCCATGCCGCCGAACCCGCAGCCGATATCGAGCACGCGATGGCCGGGCCGGATGTCGAGCTTGGCGGCGATGTGGCGTTTCTTGGCTTCCTGCGCCTCCTCCAGGCTGACGTGCTCGGAGGCAAAGTAGGCGCAGGAGTAGTGCATGTCCTCATCGAGGAAGAGGCGGTAGAAATCGGCGTTGTGGTCGTAGTGGTGGTGGACGTTGCGCCGCGCCCGGCCGGGCGGATTGATGACGGCCGCCAGCCTGGCCACCTCGTCGAGCCGCCGCTTCAGGTCGCCCGTGCGTCCCTTCGCGGCGAGCTGCTCGTTCACCAGGAGGAGATTGAGGAAGTCCGAAAGCGTTCCTTCTTCAACGGTTAAGGTGCCGTCGGTGTAGGCGCGCCCGACGTGAAGCGTGGGATGGATGATCAACCGCCGATAAAGGGACGGATCGTGGAGGCGGATGACGGCGCGGGGGGAGCTGCCGGGAGCTCCGAACTCATGGTGTCGCCCGGCGTGATCGATCACACCGAGACTACCTTGTCGCACAAAGCGGCGAAGAAGTAAGCGCAGCGCAAGCATGGCCCCTCTCCGTAGGTCGACGGCCGCATGTTAATGCGGCTTTAGTCTAACATTCAACCCATTGTGAGCAGGCGAAGACAACCGGTGCAACCCTTTGCCGCGCCGGACTGCCTTCGGCTGCGAGCATATTGTCTCTCCTGCTGCACAACGTTCGGGACAGGCCAGATCGCCAGGACCAAAGACGCGAAACCACTAAGCATCGACAGGGACCAGGGCGAGCCTGTCTCGGCCTTTGGGGACCAGGCCTGCTTTTGCGGCGTCGTCTCCGTCCATCCCCGTTCGCCGGCCAGCGGCTCTTGCGGCGCAGCAAGCGCGGGCAGATCGCGCGTGCCCCGGCCGTAACGGCGGCTCGCTCTCCTGCCGGCTGGCGGCGCTGGACATCTCCTGCTCGGCGACCCGCCGGAGGCACTCATATGACAGGCGAGCGAAAGCCTAACCGCGCAGGCCGCCGTCCGCCATCAGCATGCTGCCGGTGACGAAGCTCGAAAGGTCGCTGGCGAGGTAGAGTGCGGAGCGGGCGATCTCCTCCGCCGCGGCGTGGCGATGGAGCGGGATTGCCTCGTTAAGCATCCTGGTGGCATCGATGCCGGCCATCCTGCCGATGTTCTGCTCGATCCTTGCCTGGAAGGCGTTGTTGATCGGGCCGGGATGCAGGGTGTTGACGCGGATGCGCCGTCGAGCGGCCTCCTTGGCAACCGTGCGCATGAGACCGACCTGGGCGTGCTTGGCGGTAACGTAGGCCACCACGCCCGGCGCCCCCATGGCGCCGACCACGCTCGAGGTGATAATGACGCTGCCGCCGTCCTTCATGCGTGGAAGACCGTATTTGCAGGCCAGGAAGGCGCCGCGCACGTGCACGGCGATCTGCGCATCGAAGGCGTCCTCTGGGTATTCGGTGACGGGCGTGACCGGCCCCTGGTTGCCGGCGTTGCTGAACAGCACATCGATCGGCCCGAACCTGGAAACCGTGCGCTCGATGTAGGACATCGTGGCCGCGGTGTCGCTCACGTCGGCGGCGACCGCATCGGCGTTCGGGCTGCCAAGCTCCCGCATCGCCTCCGCGAGGCGCGCTTCGTCCAAGTCGACGAGCATGACCTTTGCCCCCTCGCTCAAGAACAGCCGCGCGCTCGCCACGCCAAGGCTGCCGGCCCCGCCCGTGATCACACAAACCTTGTTGTCGAGAAGCGGCATGGGGCACCCCCTTTAGCTGGACCAAGCGTTGCGGCCGGACTGTAGCACGCGCACGCAGCCTCCGGCTGCGGCTGCGTCCATCAGATTGAGGAGCACCGGTTTGGAATGGGATCGATCCCACCGGGTGGTTCAGCGTGTTCGGTTTCCGTGCCGATCAAGGATATTCAGCTAGATTCCAATTGCAAAACTCTGAGATTGCGACCAGATTATTATTACGGGAGGGCGCCGAAGTTCGGCCCCCGGACTGGCCCAAGCGCGGCCAGGACTCGAGCCGAGCCCCGGTCTACCGATCGCAACGATATAGAAATACACGGGAGGAGGACGATGAGCGGTGCTCTCCGCTTCAATGCGATGCACTTTATGCCTTACGTGCATCTGCCACAGAACCACAAAGACTATAAGTCGCTCTGGGTCAGCTTCCCGAACAAGTACTTCGACCCCGAGAAGGGGCATGAACTCTACAACCGCTATCTGAGCGAATTGGTGATGGCCGACAAGCTCGGCTTCGATGCCATCGTCGTCAACGAGCATCACAACACCGTCTACAGCATGATGGCGACGCCGAACCTGATCGCCGCCGCGCTCGTGCCGCAGACCCAGAACGTGCGCATCTGCGTATGGGGCACGCCGCCGAATTTCATGCTGCCGAACCGGCTCGCCGAGGAGTACGCCATCCTCGATGTGATGTCGAAGGGGCGGCTCGAGATCGCGCTGCCGCTCGGCACCGGCATGGAGTACTGGTCGAACCCCGTCAACCCCGCCACGGCGCGCGAGAAGTTCAAGGAGTCGCTCAAGATCATGCTGCAGGCGTGGACCGAGGACGGGCCCACCACGCACTACGGCAACTTCTACACCTACCGCTTCCTCAACCCGTGGCCGCGCCCCTACCAGCGGCCTCATCCCCCCTGCTACATCGTCGGCACCGGCAGCCCCGAGACGATCGAGATCGCCGCCGAGCTGGGTTTCGGGTACGCCTCGGTGTTCGTCACCCAGCAGCGCGCCAAGGAGCTGAACGACACGCTGCGCCAGCGCGCCGCCCACTACGGCCACCAGCTCCGGCCCGACCAGTTTCCGCTGCTCACCTTCGTCTACGTCGCGGAAACCGAGGAGCGGGCCCGGCAGGAGTACGTCGGCCATCTGCAGCGGTTCTTCGAGGACTACGCGCGCACCACGCCGCAATACCTGGCGCCGCCCGGATACCTCTCGGTCGATCAGCTCAAGCAGCGCGCGGCCCTGGCCGATAAGATGCACGGCGGCTTCGACTTCGACGCCATCAGCAAGTCGTTCTTTATCGCAGTCGGCACGCCGGACCAGGTCGCTAACAGGATCGGCGAGTGGTCGCAGTGGATGAAGACCAGCCACATCAACTGCGTCATGCACGTTGCCGACATGCCGCACTGGAAGACGGTGAAGAACCTCACGCTCATGGCGGAAGAGGTGATCCCGCGGTTGCGCGCGCGGGTGCAGCCTGCGGTTCGCGCTGCGGCCGAGTAGGACTCAAACGGGGGAGCTATGGGCAAGTTCGCGCGCGAGACGCACACGGTCAACGGCGTCAAGACGGTCGTGTACACGGCGGGGAGTGGAGATCCTCTCGTCTTCTTCCACGGCGCCGGCACCGTCGACGGGTTCGACTTCGCCGAGCCGTGGGCCGAGAGGTTCAAGGTCATCCTGCCCTATCATCCGGGCTTCGGCGAGTCGGAGGACGACCCGACCTACACCGACCTGCACGACTACGTCATGCACTACCTCGAGCTGTTCGACTCGCTGCAGCTCGACAGGTTCAACCTGGTCGGCCTGTCGCTCGGCGGCTGCCTGGCGGCCAAGTTTGCGAGCGAGCACGGGCACCGCGTCAAGAAGCTGGGACTGATCGCCCCGGCCGGCATGATCGATCCGATGAACCCGATCCTCGACCTCCTGGCGGTGCCGGGCGAGCAGGTGCCGGAGCTGCTGGTCTCGAACTTCGAGGTGCTCAAGAAGCGCCTGCCGGAGAAGCCCGACCTCGATTTCGTGGGTGACCGCTATCGCGAGGCGACCACCGTGGCGCGCCTCTTCTGGGAGCGGCCGGGCGACCCGAAATTCATGCGCTACCTGCATCGCATCAAGATGCCGACCATGATCGTGTGGGGCGACGAGGACAAGATCATCCCGGTGAAGCAGGCGGAGACTTGGCGCAAGTTCATTCCGAACGCCGACATCCGGATCTTCAGGGGCGCCGGGCACCTCGTGCACCTGGAGCGGAGCGAAGCAGTGGACGCCTTGGGGAGGTTTCTCGGCTGAAGAGAAAGACGGATGGAAACGCGCTCGACTGGCACTAAGCCGGCGGGTGAGCGGATGTGTTCGCGGAAGGATGCGTCGAAACATTGGGGAGGATAAAGCATGGATCGCAGAACGTTCGTCAAAGGCACGGCGGCCGCCGTAGGCGCTTCGACCCTGCCGGGCCGCGTCTTCGCGCAGGCGGCGGCGCCGGATAAGATTCGCTTCGGCTATGCCATCACCCAGTCGGGCCCGCTTGGACCCGGCGCGGAGTCCACCACCATCTCGCAGTACAAGCTGTGGCAGAAGCGCGTGAACGACGCCGGCGGCATCAACCTCAGCAAGTACGGCAAGAAGGTGCCGATCGAGTTCGTCAGCTACGACGACCAGGGCAGGCCGGACGAGCTGCTCAAGCTCACCGAGCGCCTGATCCAGCAGGATAGGGTGGACATGATGCTGGCGCCCTACGCCACGCACATGAACCTGGCTGCCGCGCCCATCGTCACCACGCACCAGTATCCGGTGATCATGACGACGGCCACCACCGCCAAGACCTACGATCTCGGCCCCAAGTGGCCCTACGCGTTCTGGAACATCTCGCAGCCCAACGAGTCGGCGCATCCCCTGTCCAACGCGCTTAGCCAGCTGAAGAAGGAGGGCAAGGTCAACGGCCGCGTCGCCGTGGTCCATGTGGCGCTGGAGTTCGGCGTGGAGATGCATGCGGCGTTCGTGGAGCAGGCCAAGAAGGACGGCCTGGAGGTCGTGCTCAGCAAGAGCTATCCGCTGGGCTCCGCCGACCTGCAGCCCCTGATCCGCGAGGCGATGGCTACTAAAGCGGACGCGTTTGTCTGCATGAGCTATCCGCCGGATACGTTCATGCTCACGGAGCAGTGCCAGATCGTCGGCTTCAATCCGAAGTTCATGTACGTGGCGATCGGCGGCGTGTTCCCGGGCATGAAGGGCAAGTTCGGCAACAAGGTGAACGGCATCCTGGTTTACGGCGGCGTCGATCCCGGCGCGCCCGGCATGGCGGACTACGTCAAGGCCCATCAGGCCATGTACAACCGTCCCTCCGAGGCCGGTGCGCTCAACGTGTATGGCGCCCTGCAGGTGACGCAGCAGGCGATCGAGAAGGTGGGCGAGATCGACCGCAGGAAGATCCGCGACGTGATCGCCACCGACACGTTCCCGACGCTGTGGGGCGATCTCAAGTACGTGAACCAGCGCAACGCCAACCCCTGGTGCGTGGGCCAGTGGCAGAACGGAGAGGTGGTCGGCGTCTACCCGGCCAACAAGTCCGGCGCCAAGCCGCTGCTGTTCCCGAAGCCCGCATGGTCGTGACGAACGCCAATCGCGTGCATGAAGGTCGGGTCAGGCCGAAATCCTTGGCCTGACCCTTCGTTTGTTGGCCTTGGGAGGAGGGGCCGGCGTGTTCGAAGTGCTTCTTGGCGGTCTGCTCCTCGGCGGCATGTACGGGCTCATTGCGCTCGGCCTCAACCTGCAGTTCGGCGTCTCCCGCATTCTCAATCTTGCCTACGGCGAGTTCCTGATCGGCGGCGCTTTCATCGCCTTCTTCGCGGTGATGGGCAGCTGGCACCTCAACCCGCTGCTCAGCCTGTTCGCGAGCGTGCCCATTGCCTTCGCGCTCAACTGGCTCATCTACCGCTTCCTGATGATGCCCCTGGTGAGACGCGCCCCGGATCAGGACGCGCTGGATGCCGACGTAGTCCTTGTCACCTTCGGCCTGTTCTTCGTGCTCCAGGGTCTGGCGCTGGTGAACTGGAGCGGCGATCTGCGCGGCTACTCGTTCCTGGCCCAGGGCGTGGACGTGCTGGGCGCCAGGCTCGCGCTCAACCGGCTCGTGGCCTTCCTCGGCGCCTGCGCGCTGGCGCTGGCGCTTTTTCTCATCCTGCGTCACACGCGCTTCGGCTCGGCGCTCAGGGCCATGACCATCGATCCGGTCGCCGCCGAGCTGATGGGCGTGGACGTGCGCAAATACTCGGCCCTGGCCTTCGCCGCCGGCGGGGCGCTGGCCGCAGCGTCCGGCATGCTGGTGAGCACGTTCATCTCCTTCAGCGCCACCACCGGCGTGGAGTACACGCTGAAGGCCCTGATCGTGGTGATCATGGCCGGGGTCGGCCGCGTCACCGGCACGCTGGCCGCCGGCCTGCTGCTGGGCGTGGTGGAGCAGATGGGCGGCTACCTGCTCGATCCTGGCCTGACACTGGCCATCAACTTCGGCCTGTTCACCCTCATCCTGCTGCTGCGACCGACGGGGCTGTTCACCCGTGCTTGATCGGCTGCGCAAGAGCCCCTGGACCTCGGCGCTCCTGGCGCTCGGCGTGCTCGTCCTGGCGCTGCTGCCGCAGATGGTCTCGAACTACGTGGTCCAGCTCTGCATCACCATCTATGCCAACGTGGCACTGGCCACGGCGTGGGCGTTCTTCTCAGGCACCACGCGCTACATCTCGCTGGCCACGGCGGCGTTCTTCGGCATCGGCATCTACGCGCTCGCCATCCTGCACGTCTACCTGCCGCTGCCCCTCGCGCTCACGGCATCCGCAGTGGCCGGATTTCTCGTGGCCCTGCTGGTCGGCCTCTCGACCCTGCGCCTGCGCGGGGTCTACTTCGTGGTCTTCACGTTCGGCCTCACCGAGCTCATCCACCAGGTCGTCAACTGGTGGGCCATCAAGAACCGCACCGTGACGCGCTACATCTTCACCGATGCCTCGCGCGTGGAGATCTACGAGACGCTGCTCGCCATTGCGGTCTTTACCATCGTCGCCAGCTGGTACGTGAGCCGCACCCGGCTCGGCCATGCGCTGCGCGCCATCGGCGAGGACGAGACGGTGGCGCGCCACACGGGCATCGACACCACGCGGGTCAAGGTCCTGTGCTTCGCCGGGTCTGCCGCCGTCATGGCCCTGGTGGGTGCCGTGCTGACCCTGCAGTACCCCTACATCGACGCCAGCATCGCCTTCAACAACACCTGGTCGTTCGAGGTCCTGATCGCGGCGCTGCTCGGCGGCCCCGGCCGCCCGTGGGGGCCGGCCGTCGGCGCCATTCCGCTCGTTCTCCTGAAGGACCAGCTGGTGGGCAGCCTCTATTTCACCATCGCGCTCGGCCTGTGCTTCGTCGCGGTCGTCTACGTCCTGCCTGGCGGGGTCGCGCCGCTGATCGAGCGCTGGTACCGCGCCTTCGACGCGGCGGCCGTGCGGCAGGCGCTCCGCACCGGCCGGCTGCCGGAGGCCTGGGACTGGCCGCGGCGGCTCAAGCTCGGCGTCAAGGCCGGGATGGCGCGCTTCAACGCGCTCTGGAGGTTGTGAGCGGTGGCGGGCTCAGGGAACGGCGTGGTGCTCAGCATCCGTGGCCTGCACAAGGCCTTCGGCGGCCTCGTCGCGGTGCGCGACCTCTCCTTCGACGTGCCCGACGGCGCCATCACCGGCCTGATCGGCCCGAACGGATCGGGCAAGACCACCGTTCTCAATCTTGTCACCGGCGAGCTGCGGCCCGACCGCGGCGCCGTCCTCCTCGACGGCCAGGACATCACCGGCTGGCCGCCGTTCCGGATCTGCCGCGCCCGCATCGCCCGCACGTTCCAGCTGGTGCGCGTGCTGCCGCACATGACGGTGCGTGAGAACGTCATGCTGGGGCGCATGTTCGGCAGCGCGCCGACCGAGCCTGCACGGGCCGCGGCGCAAGCCGAGGCGTTGATCGAGCGCGTCGGGCTGGGCGGGCGCGAGAATGTGCGCGGCGCGCAGCTCACCTACATCGACCAGAAGCGTGCGGAGCTGGCCCGCGCGCTCGCCTGCCGCCCGCGGCTCCTGCTGCTCGACGAGTGGCTCGCCGGCCTCAACCCGACCGAGCTGCAGACCGGCATCGGCCTGATCCGTCTGATCCGCGCGGAGGGCATCGCTCTCGTCTTGGTCGAGCACGTCATGGAGGCCGTCCGCGCACTCTGCGACAGCGTCGTGGTGATGAACACCGGCGAGCGGATCGCTGTGGGGACCCCGGACGCCGTGCTCTCCGATCCCGTCGTCACGCGCGCCTACCTCGGAGCCGACGATGCTGCGGCTTGAGAACGTCACCGTCGCCTACGGCAAGCACGAGGCCCTGCACCGCGTCTCGCTCGACGTCGAGGCGGGACGCACCACGGTGATCCTGGGCGCCAACGGCGCCGGCAAGACCACGCTGCTGAATGCCATCGCTGGCCTGGTGCGGCCGCAGCCCGGCGGGCGCATCCTCTTCGAAGGCCGCTCGATCGAGGCCGACCCACCCCACCGGAAGGTGGCCGCCGGCATCGCGCTGGTGCCCGAGGGCAGGCGCCTGTTCGGCCAGATGACGGTCATGGACAACCTGCGCATGGGCGCCTACGTGAAGCACGCACGGGCGGCCGAGAAGCACCGGCTGGCCGCCGCGCTCAGCATGTTCCCGCGCCTCGCCGAGCGGCGCGGCCAGCTGGCCAGCACCATGAGCGGCGGCGAGCAGCAGATGGTGGCGATCGCGCGCGCCCTGATGTCAGGGCCGAAGCTCCTCCTGCTCGACGAGCCGTCGCTGGGGCTGAGCCCGCTGCTGGTGAAGGACCTGTTCGCCGCGCTTCACAAGATCAAGGCGCACGGCCAGTCGCTGATCCTGGTAGAGCAGAGCGTGCGCCAGGGCCTGCGACTGGCCGATTTCGTCTATGTCCTCGAGAATGGCCGCATCGTCCGCTCCGGGCGCCCCGCCGAGATCGAGGCGGACAAGGCGATCCAGAAGGCCTATCTCGGCTTTGCCGCCAAGCCCTCTGTGGCGGCTGAGGAAGTCCACGCCGTGGAGAGAGTCCACGCCGCTGGAGGATTCGCGCATCCCTATTCGCGAAGCGCCGCCCGGGCTCCAGTTGCCCGTTCCACGCGTCAGGAAGAGGAGCAATCGATGGATCGTCAGACCATGAATGCCGGTGCCGCAAGCGTCGGTGCCGGCTTTTTTCACCCCTTCGCACGTTCTGTTGCCCGGCCGAGGATGGCTCAACCGAGCCCTTCGGCGGCGCCGCCGCCAACCAGCGTGGACATTCCCGCAGTCCGAAGGGAGCAGTTTCCCACCACGGGCGGGTTCATTAACCCGCACGCCGCCAACCCGCAGGTGCGCCCTAAGCGGCGCTGAGCCGTTCATGGAGGGCCGCTCCAGAAGCCTGTTGGCGTAGTCGGCACCTGCCGCGGGGGTCTCATCGCGAGCATTGCGAGCGCCGGTTGCGCAGTTGGAATTGCAGCTGACCAGAAGCCAACGCGGTCGCGGGGACCGCGGAAAGAAGGGAGGACACCCATGTCTGATACCGATCGTATCGCGGACGCCGCGCGACCTCAGTCCACCGGCAAACCTGTGTCGTCCGGGCCGATGACCGGTGCGGAGTTCCTGGAATCCCTCCGCGACGGACGCGAGGTCTACATCTACGGTGAGCGGGTCAAGGACGTGACCACGCACCCGGCCTTCCGCAACACCGCGCGCATGCTGGCCCGGCTCTACGACGCCCTGCACGATCCCAAGCACAAGGACAAGCTGCTGGTGCCGACCGACACCGGCAACGGCGGCATGACGCACGCCTACTTCAAGTGTCCCACGACGATCGAGGAGTCGGTGGCGGGTCGAGATGCGATCGCCGAGTGGGCGCGCATCTGCTACGGCTGGCTCGGTCGCGCCCCCGACTACAAGGCGGCGTTCCTCGGCACGCTCGGTGCCAACGCCGAATTCTATCATCCGTGGCAGGACAATGCCCGGCGCTGGTACCGCTTCGCCCAGGAGCGGGTGCCGTTCGTCAACCACGCCATCATCCATCCTCCCGTGGACCGCAACCGTCCGCCGCACGAGGTGGGCGACGTCTACTGCCACGTGGAGAAGGAGACCGACGCGGGTATCGTTGTGTCGGGCGCCAAGGTGGTGGCCACCGGCTCGGCGCTCACCAACTACACCTTCGTCGCGCACCATGGCCTGATCCCCGTGGGCGACAAGAGCTTCGCGGCGATCTTCATGGTCCCGACCGGCGCGCCGGGCGTGAAGCTCATCTGCCGCACCTCCTACGAGATGACCTCGTCGGTGATGGGGAGCCCGTTCGACTATCCCTTGTCCTCCCGCATCGACGAGAACGACGCGGTGTTCATCCTGGACAAGGTGCTGGTGCCCTGGGAGAACGTGTTCTGCTACGGCGATGTGGAGAAGGCCAACAACTTCTTCCCGCAGACGGGCTTCCTGCCACGCGCGCTGCTGCACGGGTGCACGCGCCTTGCTGTGAAGCTCGACTTCATCGCCGGGCTGCTGCTGAAGGCGGTGGAGGCGACGGGCTCCAAGGACTTCCGCGGCGTGCAGGCGAACGTCGGCGAGGTGCTGGTGTGGCGCAACCTGTTCTGGGGCCTCAGCGAGGCTATGGTGCGCAATCCGAAGCCCTGGATCGGCGATTACCTCTTGCCCGATATCGAGCCCGCCGGCGCCTATCAGATCACGTCCACCATGGCCTACACCAAGGTCAAGCACCTGATCGAGCAGACCGTGGCCTCGGGGCTCATTTACCTCAACTCGTCGGCGCGCGACTTCAAGAACCCGGCCGTCCGGCCCTATCTCGACAAGTACATGCGCGGCTCCAACGGCTATTCTGCGGTCGATCGGGTCAAGCTCCTGAAGCTGTTGTGGGACTCGATCGGTACCGAGTTCGGCGGCCGGCACGAGCTCTACGAGATCAACTATGGCGGCTCGACCGAGGAGATCCGCCGCTACGTGCTGTTCGGCGCCCAGGCGCTGGGGACCGCCGACAAGCTCAAGGGTTTCGTTGACAAGTGCCTGGCCGAGTACGACCTCGACGGCTGGACGGTCCCGGATCTCACCAATCCGGGAGAGCTCAGCTACCACGTGTCGAACGGCGCGCAGCCGGATGCGCCGCCCCAGGGGACCAGCAGCCCGCCGGTCGAGCCGGTTTCTGGCGGTGGCGGCCTGGGCGGTGGGGCTAAGCCGGGCGGTCACAGCTATCAAGGGGGGTTCCGCAATCCGTACGCGAGTAAGCCCAACACTTAAGTTGTAGCCAGCTTGGGCTGCCGACCTGCTCTTACAGCGTCAACCAGCGAACCGGCGAGGAGCCCCCTCTCCCCGCCGCCCTCGGGCGATCCACGATGTCCACCTCGCCACAATGGTCCTGAGGGCGACGGTGAGAAGGGGCTCCGGGCGGCGCTTCGGACTCGTGTTTCGTGTCAGAACGGGCTCGCCGACACCCTCGTCGTCCTACTCACGCCGCTCCTTCTCCAGCTCCGCCATCCGGCGGTCCACGTAGGCGCCGATGACCTGGGTGAGGTCCTCGATCTTGTCCTGGAAGAAGTGGTTGGCATCGGGCACCACGGCGTGCTCGATCTTGACGCCCTTCTGCACCTTGGTCTTGGCAGCCAGCTCGCCGATGGAGGCCGAGGGCACCACCCGGTCCTTGTCGCCGTTGACCATGATGCCGGAGGCCGGGCAGGGGGCCAGGAAGGTGAAATCGTAAAGGTTGGCGGGCGGGGCGACGCAGATGAAGCCGTCGATCTCCGGGCGCCGCATCAGGAGCTGCATGGCGATGTAGGTGCCGAACGAGACACCGGCGATCCAGCAGAAGCGCGAGTCCTGGTTCTGCAGCTGCAGCCAGTCGAGCGCGGAGGCGGCATCCGCCAGCTCGCCCGGGCCATTGTCGAAGTAGCCCTGGCTGCGGCCGACGCCCCGGAAATTAAAGCGCAGCACCGAGAAGCCGCGCTCGGCGAACATGTAGTAGAGCGAGTACACCACCTGGTTGTTCATGGTGCCGCCGAACTGCGGATGCGGATGCAGCACCAGAGCGATCGGGCTTCCCGCGGCCGACTCGTGGTGGTAGCGGGCATCGAGGCGGCCGGCCGGCCCGTTGATGATCAGCTCTGGCATGAGGCTCTTGGGCTCCGATCGATGACGGTGGCGGCGGGTCAGACCTGGCCTCTATCGCTGGAAGGACTAGCAACCGTTCAGGCCAGACCCCAAGCTTGCGCTTGGTCATATCTGCAACGGCTTCGCCAGGGGTCTGACCCCCCGTATGTTTGCAGGGACACGCAGATGTGCAGCAAAATACTTGACTTCCCGGATCGGATTTTCCTATATCCAGCTTTAGAACAGTTCGAAAGACATCCTGCGCCCGCAGGTCCCGACTTTGGCCGTGTGGCGCGTCTCATAGCACGGTCCGGGGTGGCAGATGCAAGAGGATCGGTAGCCGCCCGGCGTTGGAGTTAGCGTTGTGGAGCTGAATACCAAAGGGCGGTACGCCGTCACGGCCATGGCCGACCTCGCCAGGTTCTCGGCGGGCGTGGCCATCCCTCTATCTGCCGTCTCGGAGCGCCAGCACATCTCGCTGTCCTATCTGGAGCAGCTGTTCGTCAAGCTGCGCCGGGCCGGCTTGGTGGAGAGCGCGCGCGGGCGCGCCGGCGGCTATCGGCTCACCCGGCCGGCGGATCGGATCAGCGTGGCCGAGATCATGCGGGCCGTGGACGAGGGCGTGCGCATGACGCGCTGCGCCGGCGAGGATGCCGCACCCTGCGTCCCCGGCAAGCGCTGCCTCACCCACGGCCTGTGGGACGCGCTGGGCGAGCAGATCGGCTGGTTCCTCGACAGCGTGAGCCTGGAGGAGGTAATCGGCGGTATCGCGCCCTCAAAGATCGGCCGGCGGTCGGAGCGGAAGGGATCAGATCCCTCGCCGCTGACGGCGATCTTGAGTCGCGAGGGGGCTGACCCTTTGCGTCCCACTGACCCCACCCGGATGGGCGGCCAATGAGCAGCGAGCGCGCATATCTCGACTGGAACGCCGGCGCGCCGCTGCGGCCCGAGGCCCGTACCGCGATGCTCGCGGCGCTGGACATCGTGGGCAACCCCTCGTCGCCCCACGCCGAGGGGCGGCGCGTGCGCGCCATCGTTGAGGACGCGCGCGAGGAGGTGGCGGCCCTGGTGGGCGCCAAACCGACCGAGGTGGTCTTCACCAGCGGCGCGACCGAGGCGAATAACGCCGTGGTGGCCGGCGGGTGGGAGGCGATTCTGCTCGCCGACATCGAGCACGATTCAGTGCTGGCGCCCGCGCGCCGCTGGGCGGGGGCAGACCCTGCGGGTCTGACCCCGGCGCGCCTTCTGGAGCTGGCGGTCGACTCAAACGGCAGGGTCTCCGTCGAGGCTGTCGCGCAGCACGGAGTTGGGGCCATGGCCGCCGGCACAGGCGCTCGACGGCTCCTGTCGCTCCAGCTTGCCAACAACGAAACGGGCATCGTGCAGCCGGTCGCGGCCGCAGCCGAGACGGCCCGCTCGCAGGGGCTGGCGGTGCATACCGACGCCGTCCAGGCCGCAGGCCGGATGCCTGTCAGCTTCAGGACGCTGGGCGTCGACTACCTGAGCCTGTCGGCGCACAAGCTGGGCGGCCCCAAGGGGATCGGCGCCCTCGTTATCCGGGATAGCGCCCAACTGCCGGCCTTCATCGCCGGGGGCGGCCAGGAGCGCCGTCGCCGCGCCGGGACAGAGAACGTGCCCGCCATCGCCGGCTTCGGCGCCGCGGCGCGCGCGGCTGTCCGCGACCTCGCGACGATAGATCGCGTGCGGGCGCTGCGAGATCGCGTGGAATCCGAGGTAAGGGCCATCACACCTTCCGCCGTGGTGATCGGCGCTGACGCGGAGCGCCTCCCCAACACCGCCAGCATTGCCCTTCCCGGTGCCAGCGCCGAGACGCTGGTCATCGCGCTCGATCTCGCCGGCGTTGCCGTGAGCGCGGGCGCGGCGTGCTCGTCCGGCAAGGTCGGGGCGAGCCGCGTGCTGGAGGCGATGGGTCTGGCGCCCGCCCTGGCGCGAGCGGCCATCCGCGTGAGCCTCGGCTGGGGCTCGAC
>JBAPMW010000474.1:0-4876 GCA_049278815.1 Hyphomicrobiaceae bacterium | reverse complement strand
GCAGCGAGCTCTGGTGACGGGCAGCCCATACTGGTGGAGGCGCTATCGGCAGTGCCGCGACTGGTGACGTCCAACAGCAGGACGCGGCCGGACGTTGGAGCGGTGGCGCGAATGGCTCGCCGCGCGGGATCGCGGCGAGCCGGGAAGCTTCCGGTGGCGAGCAAGCAGTCCCAAAAGCGCACGTTGGCGGAGCAATCCCAGTTGAATTCAGCAGCAATTGGCACCCTTCCTCCGGCCTGCGTCCGTCAGGTTCCGGGGATGGCAGACGCTGGCATGCTTGCGTTGGGCCCGCTAAGAGAATCTGTCTGGGCGGAGCTGCCGGGGAGGCAACGGGGGCGGACGTGTTCTTTGCGCTGGCCAAGGTCCTGTGGTTCCTGCTGCAGCCCTCCTCGCTCATGCTCGGCTGCGTGATCGCGGGTGTGGCCCTTTTGCGCACCAGGTGGTGCGGCCTGGCGCGCCGCTTAGTATGGGGCGGGCTCGCGGCCCTGCTGATTGGCGGGCTGTCGCCGCTGGGCGATCTCCTGATCCGGCCCCTGGAGGGCCGCTTCCCGCGCGCCGAGATCGACGGCGCCGCCATCGCCGGCATCATCGTGCTGGGCGGGGCCGAGGACTCGCGCGCTGCCGAAACCCCGCAGCTTGCCCCGCTCAACGAGGCCGGGGAGCGCTACACCGAGGCGGTGGCCCTGGCGCGACGCCTGCCGCAGGCACGCCTCGTCTTCACCGGCGGATCGGGCATGCTGATCACGACGGGGCCGCAGGAGGCGGATGTGGCCGGGCGGCTGTTCGAGGCGCTGGGGGTCGCCAAGGAGCGCCTCGCGCTGGAGTCGAAAGCGCGCGACACCTACGAGAACGCGATCCTCACCGCGCGCCTCGTCGATCCCAAGCCGGGGGAGCGCTGGCTGCTCGTCACGTCGGCCTGGCACATGCCGCGCGCGATCGCCTGCTTCCGGCAGGCCGGGTTCAAGGTGGAGCCTTGGCCTGTCGACTATCGTGCGGCGCGCGGATTGGACGCACTGCGGCTCCAGAGCTCCATCCCCGAGGGACTGAGACGGATCGACTTCGTTGTGCGCGAGTATGTGGGGCTCGTCATGTACTACGCGACCGGCCGGACCGGCGTGCTCTGGCCGGGGCCGTAGCCGCCGCCCAAGGCCGGCCCTCAGGAATCCGGCGGCCGTTTGAGCTCCGCCTCGATATCCACCGTCGGGCAGCCCTTATCGGCCAGGTGGCGATTGTAGGCCTCAAGCCTGGCGCGGTCGCGTTGGTACTCGGCCTCGCGGTCGAGTCCCTTGCCGGAGCCGCCGAGAAGCGGCGTTGCAAGCTTGTTGGCGCCGACGGCAAGCGAGGATGTGCCGACCTCCTTGGCCCGGTGCCGCAGCCGGTTGACGGTGACCATCATGGAGCCCTTGAGGTGCCTGCAGTCCGTTCCCTTCTCCTGCTTGCTCATGTGGTAGGTGCCCTCCGCGTCCATGTCTCCGCTCTGCTTCGGCTTCAAGGTCTTGCTTTCCTTGAAGGAGGGCGGCGTATAGCCGGGGAGCGCCGCCGCGCAGGCGGCGAGCAGGAGGGGCGTGCAGAGGATGAGGGCGCGTGCCGGCATGGGGCTCCGACTATCTGATTTGCGCGAGCCTAGCCAAGCAAACATGGCGCAGACAGGGCGACCGGCGCTAACATGGCCCCGCAACCGTGACGCGAAAGCCAAAACGTCGGTTATCTGGAGGAGTGTCCCCGTGCCGCAGAGGATCACCCAGGATGTGATGTCGATGGTGGAGGCCGCCAAGCGCGCGATCGAGGAGATCCCGGCGGCCGAGGCTGTGCAGCTCGCCGGCCGCGACGACGTGGTGCTGGTCGACATCCGCGACATCCGCGAGCTCGGCCGCGACGGCCGGGTACCGGGCGCCTTCCATGCCCCGCGCGGCATGCTGGAGTTCTGGATCGACCCCGCCAGTCCCTACTTCAAGCCGGTGTTCGGCGCCGACAAGAAGTATGTCTTCTTCTGCGCCGGCGGGCTGCGCTCGGCGCTCGCCGCCAAGACGGCGCAGGACATGGGGCTGAAGCCCGTGGCGCACATCCTGGGCGGGTTCCGCGGCTGGAAGGATGCCGGCGGCCCCGTCGAGGCACCGCCGCGCCCCAAGTGACGGCGCGGCCAACCTCTTACGTGCCCCTATTGTGCGGGCAGAACGCCGATGACCTCGTTGTTGTTGGCGTTAACGAGCAGCACATTGGGTCCTTCGATAAGGTAGCTCGTCCCCCGCAGCCCTGAGAACTTTGCCGTTAGGCTCTCTGGAGTGGGCTTTAGATGGCGCAGCGCAATATCGGCGGGCAACTGCGCGCCCACCATGGCATAGCCTGGGCTCAGTGCCAGTCCGCCGGGCCCGGCGTGCAGTTGCCCATAGATCACCCGCTTCTCGGCATCGGCCAAGTCGCGGAGGCGGAAGGCCACGATCGGAAGCTTGTCGAGAGCCGCGTTTCGAGCCGAGAATTTCGAGGGGACGGCCTGCCCGTCCGTGGCAGCGCCCGGCGCAGTCAGCCTGCCGTTGACGAGCACCTCGGTGCTCGCGATGGGCCCCTTTCCTTGTGTGCTTGGCTCCTGGGCGCCGGCTTTCTCAGGTGCGCTCTTGCCCAATGCCGGCGGCGCCGCGGGATCGACCTGCTTCAGCTCCTGCGTCTTGTTCTCGTCGACCTTCTCCTGGGCCGACGCAGGGCCGTATCCTCCCAGAAGGGCCGCGAGACAAAGCGAGATGGGGACGATCTTGTTCATGACGCGGCCTTTCGCATGTGCGGTCGATGCGCCGATGACGGGAAGCACAAAGGAAACACGTCGAGAGTTGAAAACGTTCCATGGCCTTGTGTTGCGCCGCCTCTCGGGCCTGAAATGCATGGAGCCGACCCGCCAACCGCCTGCTCCCCGGCGGCTGGATGCCCAGTTGCAACGATGTCAGGGGGCCACATGCCCAGGATCAAGTCAGCCATCTCCACCGCCTCCGACGAGTTCAGGGCCAACGCCGCCGCCATGGGGGCGCTGGTGGCGGATCTCGCCGGGAAGCGCACTGAAGCCGCGGCGGGCGGGCCGTCGAGGCTTCGCGAGCGGCATACCGCACGCGGCAAGCTGCTGCCGCGCGACCGCGTGCTGGGGCTCATCGATCCGGGCTCGCCGTTCCTGGAGCTGTCGCAGCTCGCGGGCCTCGGGCTCTACTCGGGCGACATCCACGGCGCCGGGCTCATCACCGGGGTGGGACGGATCTCGGGGCGTGAGTGCGTGATCGTGTGCAACGACGCCACCATCAAGGGCGGCACGTATTTTCCCATGACGGTGAAGAAGCACCTGCGCGCCCAGGAGATCGCGCGCGAGAACCGGCTGCCCTGCATCTACCTCGTCGACTCGGGCGGCGCCAACCTGCCGCACCACACCGATGTGTTCCCCGACCGGGAGCACTTCGGCCGCATCTTCTACAACCAGGCCACGCTCTCCTCGCTCGGCATTCCGCAGATCGCCTGCGTGATGGGCTCGTGCACGGCGGGAGGGGCCTACGTGCCGGCCATGTCGGATGAATCGATCATCGTCCGCAGGCAGGGCACGATCTTTCTCGGCGGCCCGCCGCTTGTGAAGGCCGCCACCGGCGAAACGGTGAGCGCGGAGGACCTGGGCGGCGCCGAGGTGCACACACGCAGGTCGGGCGTGGCGGACCACTATGCGCTCAACGACGAGCACGCGCTCCAGATCGTGCGCAGCATCGTCGCCAATCTGAACACCATGAAGCAGGTGGACTTGCCCGTGCGGCTGCGCTGGAAGCCTCCGGCCTACGACCCGGCGGAGCTCGACGGCGTGGTGCCGGCCTCGCTGATGACCCAGTACGACAGCCGGGAGGTGATCGCGCGGCTCACCGATGCGAGCGAGATGGACGAGTTCAAGGCCAACTACGCCCAGACCCTGGTGACAGGCTTCGCCCACATCGAGGGCTATCCAGTGGCGATTCTGGCCAACAACGGCATCCTCTATTCCGAGACGGCGCTGAAGGCGGCACACTTCATCGAGCTCGCCTGCCAGCGCAGGATCCCGCTGCTGTTCCTCCAGAACATCACCGGCTTCATGGTCGGCCAGGCCGCCGAGGCCGGCGGCATCGCCAAGGACGGCGCCAAGATGGTGACGGCGGTGGCCTGCGCCCAGGTGCCCAAGATCACCGTCATCGTCGGCGGCTCCTACGGCGCCGGCAACTACGCCATGTGCGGGCGGGCCTATGGTCCGCGCTTCCTCTTCACCTGGCCCAACGCCCGCATCTCGGTAATGGGCGGCGCGCAGGCGGCGGGCGTGCTCGCGACCGTGCGGCGCGAGAATATCGAGGCCGAGGGCAGGGCATGGAGCGTCGAGGAGGAGGCGGCCTTCAAGCAGCCGGTGCTCGACCAGTATGAGCGCGAGGGCCACCCCTACCATGCCACCGCCCGCCTCTGGGACGACGGCATCGTCACCCCGCAGGAGACGCGACGCGTGCTGGCGCTCGCCCTCTCCGCCACCCTCAACGCGCCCATCCCGGAGCCGCGGTTCGGGGTGTTTCGGATGTAACGGGGTCGGTTGGATTGACCTCGGCAGTAGACGGCACGCAATCAGACTGATTGCACTCAGCCATTGTTGATGGCCTTGTATCGGCGTGATCAATCGGCGAGGGGGCCAAAATGAGTCTGTGGAGCTGGCTCGGCGTCGACAAGACGCTCGACCAGGCAACGGAGCTGTTCGCGAAGTACTGGAAAAACTTGCAGTCCTACGCCCTATTGGTTCTGCAGGTCGTAACGTTCTTCACGGCCTCAGTATCCCTGTTTTTCGTTGGCATGTTCGTCAGTATTGGCGGGTTCGACTACTTCCTGCTCATCGACAAGCGCAGCATGC
>JBAPMW010000473.1:0-2017 GCA_049278815.1 Hyphomicrobiaceae bacterium | reverse complement strand
GCTTCCTGGGAGGGCGCGCGCTCAAGCCGCCGCCGCGCTTGGCCGCCGCCCCAGCCTAATGCACCTCAGAGTTGAAAATCCGCCCCCGCCGCGCACCGATGCGCTCATCAACTGCGGTTTTTAGGATAACTGCGGCGCTCTTGACTTAAGAGCGCCGTGCGCTGAAATTAGAAAGGGGGCGCATGGCAATGCCGGTAAGTACATGTCGGTAGCGGCAACCATTCGGCAGCGCCTGGAGCAGGCGCTCGGCCCCACCCGCCTCGAGATCGTCGACGAATCCCACCTGCACGCCGACCACAATCCCGACGCCAGGGCCGGCGAGACCCACTTCCGCGTGCTTGTGGTTTCCCCCGCGTTCGCCGGCAAGTCCCGGCTCGCCCGCCATCGCCTGGTCAACGAGCTGCTGGCGGACCAGCTGGCCAGCAAGGTGCACGCGCTGGCCATCCACCCCTATGCGCCGGACGAGGCGATCAGGTGAGGGGCACCTTCGCCCTCTTCACTACCCTTCGACAGGACGGGCGATGAAGGCGTCCTTGGCTGCCCGATAGTCGTCCATAGGCTTGCCGTGCAAGGCCTCTTTCGTCGAGCTGACGTTCGTGCACGCGCCCTAGACCGGCGGTAGACTTAAGATCCTTAAGATCCGTCAGCAACATGTATGCCAACTAGCAACATGTATGCCAACAGCCACCCGTCATGGAGAAAGTCAGGGGAAAAAGCCGCGCTGGCTGGCAGCATTTTGACGAGTCCTGCGATTTTTCCTGCGAGCTGTTGATCGACGGGCACACCTCCCTTAACATTCGCATTCTCGTTGCACGGCCCGGGCTCCGGGTTCGAAAGGGGGTGCGGTGAGTGGCGCAAGAACTCACGTAGGTCCTCCGAGGGCTTTGGCAGCGCAGGACGGGGACGCTCCCACTCGCGAGAGGGACGCCTCCCGTGTGCTGGAAGCCGACCTTGTGAGGAGCTACGCAGAACAACTCGACACCGCGCATGCGCCGACAGTCAAGGTGATGAACCAGCTGCGGCGGGCGCGGCACAGGCTGCATCGCGCGGCCTTGCCGGAGCTGCGGCTGTCCCCTGCGATCCGTGCCCTGCTGCGGACCGAGCAGCGCCTGGCGCGCCCCCTTCGCGTGGCCATCTGCGGCGAGGTCAACGCGGGCAAATCCTCCCTTGCCAATCTGCTGGCAGGGATCGAAAGCCTGCCCACGGCGGTGACCACCAATACCCTCATCCCCACGCTGCTGTACTACGCCGCCGAGCCGGAGATCTGGGCGGTGCGGGGGAGCGGCAAGCGCGAGCGCCTGCGCGGCAACGGCAAACTGCCGCGCCAGGCGGCGCTCAGGATCGAGGTTGGCCTGCCTTCCCCGCGTCTGGCGGCAATGCAGATCCTCGATCTTCCCGGCTTCAGCGACTCCAGGTCGGGCGCGCCGGTCGTCGACCCTGCCGCCCATCACGTCGATGCGACGATCTGGTGCACCGTGAGCACGCAAGCCTGGAAGGAGAGCGAGAGGAGCGCGTGGAGCATGCTGTCTCCGCGCCTCGGCGCCCGCAGCCTGCTGGTGGCAACGCACAGAGATCTTCTGCACAGGCCTGAGGACCGCCGGAGGCTCATGGCACGGCTGCAAGAGGAGGTGGGGACGTCCTTCGCAAGCATCGTTTCGCTGGCGACCCTCGATGCGATTGCCGTCATGGGCGACGACCAGAGGGGCGGCGCCGGCTGGACCGCCAGCGGGGCCGGACCGCTTGAGACGGCGCTCGCCGCCTTGCTCCTGAACGTGCGCGAGCAGCGCGCCGCCGCCGCTCAGGCCATGACGGGCAGGATCGCACAGCGCGCGCTCACGCGTATCGAGAGGCAGTTCGGCCCGACCCCCGACCGCGCCTGATAGCCCCGTGCGGTGTCAGGCCCTCCGGGGTCTGAAGGGAAACTAACCCTATCCAGCTGGAGACAGTGAGTTCGTCAATGTGCGACAGACAAGCGCCGCCCGGATCCCCCTCCCCCTTGTGGGGAGGGGTTAGGGGT
>JBAPMW010000472.1:0-2442 GCA_049278815.1 Hyphomicrobiaceae bacterium | reverse complement strand
GTACCGATGCCGAGCACCGCGCCCGGTGCGGATCGCAACTGGAGGGCTTCCGCCAGGTCCTGGAGCACCGGTGCGGCATTGCGGCGCGCCTCGGCTTCGGCCTGCCGGTGCTCCGCCTCGCGCCGTCTCTTCTCCTCGGCCCTCCTTTGAGCAACGCTGACCAAGCCGTTCCGTATCGCCCCAATCAGGCGTTCCGTGTCGGTGTCCCATTTCTCATGGGTCAGGGTGACAGCGTGACGGCGCGCCAGAGGCTTCAAGCTGTCGGGAAGCTCCTCCTCAGCCGGCATCTTGGCGTCGTCGACGAGAACCGGCACAATGAACAGGTCTCGTGACAGGGCTTCCTCAAGCTCAAGTCGCACGAAGTCTCCTGGACTATCGATGCGCCTTCCCGTTCGAGAGTCGTTTTGGATGTTGAGCCACCCTGGCCCGATCACCGCCAAGAGGACATCGCATTTTTCAAGAGCCCGATGAATGGCGGCGATGAAGTCATCCCCGGGAGCAATGGTGTTTACGTCCATGAACAGCTCATTGGGGAGGTTGGCGTCCAACCGATCGTGGAGCCGTCCAGCCCAAGGGCGACTATCCTGGCGCCGATAATTGATAAAAATGCCCCCCGCCATGCAATGATCTCCTCGAGTCGGCGCAAGAAAGGCTGGAAGCGCACATTCCATCGCGCGATACAGTTTAGCCGGCAGCGCGCAGCCTGAGAACATGCGTAATGCCCGTCTCGCGGGAGATGTGAGGCCTTACGATGGCTATGAGACACAGCCTTGGAGACCACCTACCGCGTCAGTCGCAGCAGTGCATCCGCATTCCCGTGCGCCAGCTTCGCCATGTCGGCGGGAGAGAGCGAGATGCGGTCGAGGAAGGCGCGGCCCTTGGCGTGGGGCGCATAGGGGTAGTCGACCGAGAACATGATGCGGTCGATGCCGAACGTGAGGAGCGCGGCGATCAGCGGCGGCTCGGAGAAGATGCCGCTGGTCGTGATCCACACCTGGTCGAGGATGGCGCGGCTGATCGGCCGCTGCAGGTGGTCGATGTCGAGGGCGAACACGGCGTCGATGCGATGGAGCATCATGGGCAGCATCTCGCCCATGTGGCCGATGATGAGCTTCAGCCGCGGATGGCGGTCGAGCACCCCGGCCACCACCAGGCGCAGCACGTGGATCGCCGTCTCCGAATGCCAGCCCCAGCCCGCCTGCTCGATCACGCGCGACGCGCCCGCCGGCAGGTCCGAGTAGTAGGCGAGCCGCACCGGCTCCGGCGCCAGGTGCGGGTGGATATAGATCGGCACGTCCAGCGCCTCGGCCGCCGACAGCAGGCCGTCGTAGCTTGGGTGGTCGAGGAAGCGGCCCTCGGTGGTGCCGTTGATCAGCGCGCCGACGAAGCCGAGGTCCTTTACTGCCCGCGTGAGCTCCGCGGGGCACGCATCCGGGCTCTGCATGGGCAGCACGGCAAAGCCGGCGAAGCGGTTGGGATGGCGGGCGACGGCGGCCGCCAGGTGGTCGTTCATCTCGCGCGCCATGGCCACGCCGTCGGGGCCGGCGACGAGATCGGGCCCCGGTCCGGTGTTGGACAGCACCTCCAGGGCGATGCCGGCCGCAGCCATGGAGGCCAGCCGCCGCTCGCCGAGATCGGGCAGCAGCTCGGCGAGGCTCGACCCCGCATTGGGTCCTGGGGGCCGCGCCGTGCGCGGGCGGAAGCCGCGGCGTGCGATGGCGCCGGGCTCGATGCGCTTGGTGAGCGCGGGGACGGTGAAATGCTCCTCCAGGGCGACGACACGCACGGCGACCTCCTCCCGCGAGTGGACGTGAGATCGTGAAGTCGTGAGATCGTGAGATCGACCCGCACGATTTTCACGACTTCACGACTTCACGATCTCACGATCTCACGTTAAGCAGGCCCCATGCAAACTTTCTCCTCAGACGGCGTGTCCATCGCTTTCGTCGATGAAGGCCCAAGCGGCGGCCCGAACGGCGGCCAAGGCGAGCCGGTCCTCCTGATCCACGGCTTCGCGTCCAGTGTGCGCTACAACTGGCGCGAGCCGGGCTGGATCGCCCTGCTGGTCCGCAACGGCTTCCGCGTCATCGCCATGGACAACCGCGGCCACGGCGAGAGCGAGAAGCTCTACGACCCCGGCCACTACGCGAGCGCGCTGATGGCCGAGGACGCCCGCCGCCTGCTTGAGCATCTCGGCATCGCCCGCGCCGACGTGATGGGCTACTCCATGGGCGCCCGCATCACCGCCTTCCTGGCGCTGGCCCACCCCGAGCGCGTGCGCAGCGCCATCTTCGCCGGCCTTGCCGGCAACATGGTGCGGCCGATAGCGGGCACCGGCCCGATCGCCAACGCCCTGGAGGCCGAGAGCATCGACGCCGTCGCCAACCCCACCGCCCGCACCTTCCGCGCCTTCGCCGACAAGACCGGCGGCGACCTGAAGGC
>JBAPMW010000471.1:0-6767 GCA_049278815.1 Hyphomicrobiaceae bacterium | reverse complement strand
GCCCAGCCGACGTGATTGCAGGCGATGACCGCCCCCGCCCCGCCAAGCTGAAGCACGGGCGGTCGATGGATGACCTCCGCCTTGCCGATGCGGTCAAAAAGAACCTTCAGCCCCGGGGAAACGACCGTGAGCAAGCTCATTCATCACATCCAGATCTCAAGCACGTCACTGTGCCGGCAACTCGCATCGAGGTTCATCCTTGCGTACAAACGAGAGACCGCCAAACGAGAGACAGCTGGTCGATGCAGGGCGCGTTCGGGCCATGCAGCGCGCAACGGATGAAGCGGAATCAACGCCCGGGGCAAGGTTGACTTCAACACGCAGCGTGCGAGAGCACTACGCTGCGCCTTCACCGACCAGAAGACAAGGAGAGATAAAAGGCGCCGTATTGCCGGCGAGCGCACTGGTCGGCGCCGCAGCGGCCTGGCGGCTTGGTCCCCGTCTCAATATCGGCACGTGTCGCACCAAACGCGTCCCAATGGAGCGCCGAAACCCGTCAACCTTGTCAGCCTGTCAGGAACGAGGCCCGATTTAAGTATCTATTTCGCCCCAAAGAGCGGCATAGTGCTCGGTGACATTCCCGCATCCTCCCCAGCTCGCATCCGCCCAGTGGCTTGGCTGCCGGTGTCACCTTTGAACCCTTCACCTCAGGTGACACCTTATGGCGATCGAACGCGCGCGTGCGCATGCCGTGCAGAAGCCGTGGGGTGTCGCCGATCTCCGGCCATGGAGCAGGGCGGACGACGGCGCCCGTTCAATCGGCGAAATCTGGTACGAGCGGTCCGGCAGTGAGCCCTCCGATCCATCGCTCCTGCTCAAATTGCTCTTCACGAGCCAACCCCTTTCCATTCAGGTTCATCCGGACGATGCGTACGCGCAGTCGATCGGTTTGGCATGCGGCAAGACCGAAGCCTGGTACATCCTGAGTGCCGCACCCGGAGCCAGAATCGCCCTCGGCTTGAAGAAGCAGCTCGTTCCCCGGCAATTGCGCGAGGCTGTCGCCGATGGCTCGCTCGCGGATCTTGTCGCGTGGCGGACGGTGCTGCCGGGCGACGTGGTTTTTGTTCCTGCCGGTACCATCCATGCGATCGGAGCGCATCTTGTGATTGCGGAGATCCAGCAGCGCAGCGATGTCACGTTCCGCATGTTCGATTTCGGCCGCGCGCGTGAGCTTCACATTGCAGATGCCGTCGCCGTGGCAGACGCGGGGCCGGCCGACGCTGACCCGAAACCGAGGCGGCTCACGGATGAACGGGTCCTTCTGGCATCCAACCCGCACTTCGTGCTCGAACGGATCGAGCTGGCGCCCGGCTCCACGAACCGCCTCGAGGCGGAGCGCGAGACTTGGCTGCTCGTTGTCAGCGGCAGCGCCCGCGCCGCGACGCTCGACGTCGCCACCGGCGACGCCGTTTTTGCGCAGTCGGACAGCATCGACATGTTTGCCGGGCCCGAGGGCATGGCGGGCCTCGTGGCGTACACGGGGGCCGGCGGTCCGGTTCCACACCTGCTGCAGCGTCCTGCACCCGCGAGCGCCGCCGATGCGGCACAGCTGCAGGGCAGGCAGGTGCCAACGTCCCACCTTCACACAAATGCGGCCCCAGCGCATGGGCTCGCGGGAGCAACGCCATGAAGCCACTCCAGCGCGTTGCTCTCATCGGCAATCATCTTCCGCGCCGCTGCGGCATCGCCACCTTCACCCATGACCTGCATCGGGCGATCTCGGCAGCCCGGCCGCATCTGGAGACCTGCGTCGTTGCCATGAACGATCCCGGCGCCACCTATGACTATCCGGCGGCCGTGCGGTTCCAGATCCACGACGAGACGATGGACGGCTACGCTCAAGCTGCCGGTTTCCTGAACGCAGCGGCGTTCGACGTTGTTTGCCTTCAGCATGAGTACGGGATTTTCGGTGGCGAGGCCGGTGGACACGTCATCGAGCTGCTGCGACGGCTCACCATGCCGGTCGTCACAACCCTCCATACGGTGCTCCCGACGCCAACGCCGGCACAGCGCGACGTCATGGGAAAGATCGTTGCCAGGTCGACCAAGCTCGTGGTCATGGCAGAAAAAGGCCGCGAGCTTCTGCGGTCCGTGCACGATGTGCCACCGCACAAGATCGAGGTGATCCCGCACGGAATCCCCGACTTCCCATTTCTCGAGCCCCATCACGCCAAAACCAAGCTCGGGTTCAGCGGAAAGACCGTCATTCTCACGTTCGGCCTGTTGTCGCCCAGCAAAGGCATCGAGACCGTGATCGATGCCATGCCAGCAATCGTCAGGTCCTGCCCGAACGCTGTCTATGTCATTCTCGGAGCGACCCATCCAAACCTGGTTCGCACTCACGGCGAGGCCTACAGGGACAGCTTGACCGCGCGGGCACGGGAGCTCGGCATCGCGGACCATGTCGTCTTCTTCGACCAGTTCGTCGATCAAGCCACGCTGCTGGCCTTCATCTCGATGTGCGACGTCTACGCGACGCCCTATCTCAACGAGGCCCAGATGACCTCGGGCACGCTGGCCTACAGCTTCGGCTTGGGAAAGGCCGTCGTCTCGACACCCTACTGGCACGCCAGGGAGCTGCTGGATGACGGGCGCGGCATGCTGGTTCCTTTCGGCGATTCGAAAGCCATCGGCGTCGAGATCGCCGCGTTGTTGACCAACGATGTGCGCCGGCACGCGATGCGCAAACGCGCGTACGCGGCCAGCCGGCCCATGACATGGGCGCAAACGGCCAAGCGTTATCTGGCGGCATTCGATTTGGCGCGCGAGACCAGCCGGATCAGCAAGCGGGCTCGCGCCGGGCTCGGTGAGGTGTGGGACAACGGCAATACCCTTCCGAAAGTGCAGACCGGACATTTCCTGTCGATGTGCGACAGCACGGGATTGCTTCAGCACGCCGTTCACTCCGTACCCGACCGCGCCCATGGCTACTGCGTCGATGACAATGCCCGTGCCCTGCTGTTGTCGAGCGCGCTGGCGAGCTTTGGCGAAGCTAAATTGTCGGAGCCGATGACTGCACGCTTTGCCGCCTTCATACAGCACGCATGGAACCCGGACACGCAGCGGTTCCGCAACTTCATGAGCTATGATCGGCGTTGGCTCGAGCCAGAGGGCTCGGAGGACAGTCACGGGCGGACGCTGTGGGCGTTGGGCGAATGCGCACGCAGCGATACCGATCCGTCGCGCCGCAGGTGGGCAGCGGCCCTGTTCAAGACGGCCCTGCCCGCCGTCGAGCACTTTCAAGCCCCCCGCGCTTGGGCATTCACACTGCTCGGGCTGGACGCGTATTGCGCATTGGTGGTGGGAGATCTGACCGCCGGCCGCATGCGCGACGTGTTGGCCGAGAGGCTTGTGGACGCGTTCCAGGCGACCCAAACAAAGGACTGGTGCTGGTTTGAGGATGTACTCGCCTACGACAACGCACGCCTTTCGCAGGCATTGCTTGTCACGGGCGCAGCGCTCAAGAAGCCGGCGCTGGTCAAGATCGGTCTAGGATCCCTGCGCTGGCTCATGACGCTGCAGACCACGCCGGAAGGCTCATTCAGGCCGGTCGGTACGGAGAGCTTCGGCGTCATGCAGAAGCCCCCACAACCGTTCGACCAGCAGCCCGTCGAGGCAGCCGCAGCGATCTCCGCCTGCCTTGCGGCGTGGCGCGTGGACGACAATGCCGAATGGACGGCCGGAGCGATGCGCGCATTCGATTGGTTTCTGGGTGGCAACGACCTTCAGACATCTCTGGTCGATCCGAGCAGTGGAGGTTGCCTCGACGGCCTCCATCCAGATCGCCCCAATGAGAACAGAGGTGCGGAGTCGGCGGTGTCCTACCTTCTGGGGCTGGTCGAGATGCGTCACTTCGCACGCGCCAATGCGACGGCATCCGCCGAGCTCGCACAGAGGCTGCCTCTCAGCGCTTGAGCCCACGCTCAATGCTGAACCAACGATCTAGGGGATCGCTTTGTCTCAGCCCATGTTCCTGAATCGACAGACCTTGTATCTGCGGCCGGATCCCGCCAGGGTGGTGGTGCGACCGTTCAGACCGACGCCCGAGCCGAGGGATCTCAAGCCCACCGACAAGGCGCGCGCCAATCACATTGTCGGTCGAGTCTTGGGCCTCGACCGCAATGCCGCCGAGCAGCAGCTGGCCGACGTGCTCGAGAACTTCGAAGGCCGGCATAGGAACCTGCTCAAGATCTTCGAGATGCGTGCGGTCGAGATGGAGGGGGCACTGGACCCGCATGCCGTTCTGACAAATACACAACGGTATCTGGTCGGTGCGTATTTCCTGCATGAGTACTCCTTCGAAGCGTCTGCCTTGTTCAACCCGAGCATCGTGCGGCACCCCGACCAGTCCGGCGCACCCGCGGGAGGATGCCGATTCATCCTGAGTCTCCGGGCCGTCGGCGAAGGGCACATCTCCTCCTTGACCTTCAGGTCCGGCTCCATCGCCGCGGATGGCGGTGTCACCATCGACCCGACGGCGCGCCTTGCGTCCGTACCTAAAATCACGCGCCGGATGGCAAGGCCCGACGGCGAGGACGTCGAGGTGAGCTTCAGCCCGGACGAGGACCTGAGCGAGCGGGTCATCTTTCCAATGACCGAGGCGCAGGCCAACGGCATCGAGGATGCCCGGTTCGTCGAGTTCGAGGACGAAGGGCGAAAGACGTTCTTCGCCACCTACACGGCCTACAGCGGCAGAGCGATCCGGTCCGAGCTGCTCGCAACCACCGACTTCCGCTCCTTTCGCATGACGCCTCTCAGCGGTACGGCGACGCGGAACAAGGGAATGGGTCTGTTCCCTCGCAAGATCGACGGCCGCTACGCGATGATTGGCAGGCAGGACAACGAGAACCTTCACCTGATCTATTCCGACGACCTTTACACTTGGGACGGCGGACATGCGTTCGTGCAGCCGGCGTATCCCTGGGAGTTCGTTCAGATCGGGAATTGCGGCTCGCCCATCGAGCTGGACGAAGGCTGGCTGCTGCTGACGCACGGCGTCGGGCCGGTGCGGAAGTACTCCATCGGCGCGCTCCTCCTCGACAAGCGGGACCCTTCCAAGATTTTGGGTCGCGCGCGCGAGCCACTCGTGCGACCCGAGCCCGGCGAGCGGGAAGGGTATGTGCCCAACGTCGTCTACACCTGCGGTGCGCTGCGCCATGGCGACCGGATAGTTCTGCCGTATGCGGTATCGGACACCTTCTCCAACTTCGCGACCATAAGGATTGCGGCGTTGCTCGGGGCTCTTGCCGGCTGACTGCGGCAGCTACGCCGAATGCGGGGTGGGCGTGGCATCGAGATCGGTTCTGTGTCATCTTCCCCCGGTCGCTGACGCTGATCGGTAACTCCCGAAGGACCCCAGCAAACGGACGAGTTCACGAAGTCGCGATCGGTGCGACTGCAAACGTCAGCTGCCTATCCGAGATTCCCCTTACGTTACTCCGTGTGCGACCGGGGCACCTGAACGGGCGCCTTCCACACAGCCTCGTATAGGTGTGCCGCCTGCACAGCGAGGTGGTCCCGCTTGTTCGGACAGTTTTTCCGCTTCGATAAGTGGAGCCTCTGCCGGGGTTAGGCTGCCAAGCGGTCTGGCAGCATGCCGTGTCCGAAGTAGGCTTGATCGGGCGTCATGCCGTCAAGGCTCGAATGCGGACGGCGGCGATTGTAGAGATCGAGATACCGCCCAATCGAAGCGCGCGCGTCCGAAACGCTGTCGTAGGCGCGCAGGTAGACCTCCTCGTATTTCACCGATCGCCATAGCCGCTCGACGAACACGTTGTCCCGCCAAGCGCCCTTGCCGTCCATGCTGATCTTGATCTCATTGCTGATCACAACATCTGCAAACGCTTCACAGGTGAGCTGCGAGCCCTGATCCGTGTTGAATATCTCCGGCTTGCCGTGCTTCGCCAGCGCCTCCTGTAACGTCTCGACACAGAACGATGCTTCCATTGTGATCGACACCCGCCACGACAGAACGCGCCGCGAGAACCAGTCGAGCACGACCGTCAGATAGACAAACCCCTTCGCCATCGGGATGTACGTGATGTCCGTCGCCCACACCTGGTTCGGCCGCGTGATCTCTAGCCCGCGCAGCAGATACGGATAGATCTTGTGGCCCGGCGCCGGCTTCGTCGTGCGCGGACGCCGGTAGAGCGCCTCTATCCCCATCTTCCGCATCAGCGTCTTGACGTGACGCCGGCCGACCTGGCTCCCATTGGCAGCCAATAGACAGCGCAGCATCCGCGCCCCGGCGAAAGGGAACTCCAGATGCAGCCTGTCGATCTGACGCATGAGATCGAGGTCAGCCGCCGGCACCGGGCGCGGCAGGTAGTACACCGTGCTGCGCGCGATGCCGACGATCTCTGCTTGCTTCGTGACGCTCAACTCGTGACCACGGTCGATCAGCGCCTTGCGTTCAGCAATCCCGCCTTGCTGAGCGCGCCCTCTAAAAAATCGTTCTCCAGCGTCAGCTCGCCGATCTTGGCGTGCAGAGCCTTCACGTCGACCGCTGGTGCCGATTGTGCAGCGCCCCCGCCCGGGCCGAACACGTCCGCCGCCCCGCCTCGAGCTGCGCCTTCCAGGTCGTGCGTTCTACCGTGCCTCTGGCCCACCGGCGTACCGTAGAAGCCCGAATTATCCGACCTGCGGATCGGCGCCACGCATTGACCCCCATCGGCATCCAAGCGCGACCCGCTGCTCAAGCCCTCCGTTGCTCCGCTACGCTCCGCAACTCCGGCCTTGAGCAGCGGAAGACGCACATAGTGGAGGGG
>JBAPMW010000470.1:0-3958 GCA_049278815.1 Hyphomicrobiaceae bacterium | reverse complement strand
GCTGCGATCGCCGTCGCGTAGGCGACCGAGCCGCCCCAGTCGTGGCCGACGAGGGCGAAGGGCCGGTCGGGCGAGAGCCGGTCGCCCAGGGCGAGGATATCGCGCACCAGGTGCTTGATCCGGTAGGCGTCCACCCCCTCGGGCTTGGACGAGCGGGCGTATCCGCGCTGGTCCGGCGCCACGGCGTGGAATTGGGCGCCGAGCGCCGGCAGCACCTCGTCCCAGGCGCCCGAGTATTCCGGAAACCCGTGCAGAAACAGCACCAGCGGCGCCGCCGGAGCGCCCGCGGCGCGCAGGAAGAGATCGACGCCGTGCACGTGCAAGGTCTCGGTGCGCATGCCGGTCTCCTGGGGCGAATGGCGAATGGCGCGCGGCGAACGGAGTCCTCCGCGCGCCACTTGCCATCGGCCTCTGCACCGACGCGCCCCTGGACCGGAGCGCGGCCGGATGGGACCTTAGGTGCTCAGTGCGCCTGCGACCAGATCCTGCGCTTGGCAAAATAGAGCAGGATCGAGGTGATCAGGAGATAGCCGAGCACCAGGATGCCGAGGCGCTTGCGCTCCTCCAACTCCGGATTGGCGACCCAGGCCAGGAACGCCGTCACGTCGCGGGCGTAGTTGTCGACTGTCGCCGGCGTGCCGTCGTCGAACGTGACGAGGCCGTCGCCCCCGGCGAACGGGTTGGGCATGCCTGTGAAGTGGCCCGGGAAGGCAGAGTTGTAGCTCATGCCCACCGGCACCTTCGCATCCTTCGGCGCGTCCTTGTAGCCCGTCAGGTAGGCGTAGACGTAGTCGACGCCCCCCTCCTGATAGCTGCCGGCGATATCGCGCAGCATGACCAGCGGCGCCATGTAGAAGGGAGCGCCGCTCTCCACCCCGCGCGCCCGCGCGATCAACGACAGATCGGGCGGCAGCGCGCCGCCGGGCTGGGCGGCGCGCGCCTCCTGGTCGTTCTTGAAGGGCGAGGGCAGGCGGTCGGACAGGATGGCCGGCCGCTTCAGGACCTTGCCCTGGTCGTTCGGCTCGGCGTCCACCTTGTACTTGTCGGCCGCCAGCGATTTTACCCCGGCCTCGGGGAACTGCGGGCCGCCCGGCTGCACCAGGTTGCGGAAGGCCAGGCGCTTGAGGCCGTGGCAGCGGGAGCAGACCTCGGTGTAGACCTTGAACCCGCGCTGCAGCTGGGCCTGGTCGTAGTGCCCGAGGGAGCCCGAGAAGCTCCATTTCTGCCGCGGGATGGCGACATGCTCGGTGCCGGCCGCCCACGCCGGGGCACCGAGCCCGGCACCTGCCGTCACCAGCAGCGCAAGCGCGGCCGCTCCTCTCCCCATACGAGCGATCACGACACCCTCCCCGCGCTGGCGCCCTCGGTTGCCGCCCGCTTGCCCAGCACCGCCTCGCTGATGGAGCGCGGCAGCGGCTTCGTCGTCTCGATCACGCCCACGATGGGCAGGATGACCAGAAGATGCAGGAAGTAGTAGGCCGTGAAGAGCCGCGCCCAGAACAGGTACGGCTCCTCGGCCGGCTTGGAGCCCAGATACCCGAGCGCGATCACCGAGACCGCGAACAGCCAGAAGAACCACTTGTAGATCGGCCGGTACTTGGCCGAGCGCACCGAGCGCATGGTGTCGAGCCAGGGCAGGAAGATGAGGAGCAGGATCGACGAGAACATCGCGATCACGCCCAGGAGCTTATCCGGGATCGCGCGCAGGATGGCGTAGTAGGGCAGGAAGTACCACTCAGGCACGATGTGCGGCGGCGTGGAGAGCGGGTTCGCCTCGATGTAGTTGTCCGGGTGGCCGAGGTAGTCCGGAACGTAGAACACGAACCAGGCGAAGATCAGGACGAACACCGCCAGCGCGAACAGGTCCTTCATGACGGCATAGGGCGTCATCGGCACGGCATCGGCGGACGTCTTGATGTCGAGGCCGGTCGGGTTGTTCTGCCCAGCCACGTGCAGCGCCCAGATGTGCAGCCCCACCACGCCGGCGATGGCGAACGGCAGGAGGTAATGCAGCGCATAGAAGCGCGTGAGCGTGGCTCCCGATACCGAGTAGCCGCCCCACAGCCACTGCACGATGCGGGTGCCGAGACCGGGGATGATGATGTCGATGGAGGAGAACAGGTTGGTGATGACGGTAACGGCCCAGAAGCTCATCTGCCCCCAGGGCAGCGAATAGCCCATGAAGGCGGTGGCCATCATCAGCAGGAAGATGACGACGCCCAGGATCCAGAGCACCTCGCGCGGCGCCTTGTACGAGCCGTAGTACATTCCGCGGCCGATGTGGACGTAGGCGGCGAGGAAGAAGAACGAGCCGCCCACCATGTGGATGTTGCGGATCAGCCACCCGTAGTTCACGTCGCGCCGGATCGCCTCGACGCTGTTGAAGGCCTCGCCCGCGCTCGGGATGTAGTGCATGGCGAGCACGATGCCGGTGACGATCTGCAGGCCCAGGAAGAACGTGAGGAGACCGCCGGTGGTCCACAGGTAGTTGAGGTTGCGCGGCGTCGGGAAATCGACGAACTGGCCGTGCATCATGCGCGGCAGCGGCAGTCGCTCGTCGAGCCACTTGCCGGCGCGGGTGGTTGGCCGGAAGGTCGATTCGTGGCTGGCCATGGCAGGCTCCTCAGCCGATCTTGATCTGGGTGTCGGACAGGAAGGTGTAGGGTGGCACTTCGAGGTTGCGCGGCGCCGGCCCCTTCCGGATGCGACCCGCCGTGTCGTAATGCGACCCATGGCACGGGCAGAACCAGCCGCCGAACTCCCCCTTGCTGTCGGCCATCGACTGGCCCTTCGGGATGCAGCCGAGATGCGTGCAGATGCCGACCAGCACGAGCCAGTTCTCCTTGCCGGTCTTGGTGCGGTTCTCGTCGGTGGCCCTGGCGCTCTCGGGCAGGTCGTCGTTGCGCGCCACCGGGTCCCTGAGATCGGCGAGCTTGACGGCCCTGGCCGCATTCACCTCATCCTCGGTGCGGTTGCGAATGAACACCGGCTTGCCGCGCCACACCACCGTAATGGCCTGGCCCGGCTTCACGGGCGAGACATCCACCTCGGTGGAGGCCATCGCCTGCGTGGAGGCGTCGGGGTTCATCTGATGCACGAACGGCCACAGCGCCACGGCGGCACCGACGGCGGCGAAGGCCTGTGCGGCAATGACGATGAAGTCGCGCCGAGTGGGCTCTTCCGCGGTATGCGACGCCAAGTCAGCCTCCCTTTGCCTAAGTCCGCCCGAGCCGGTCGGCCGGACGCCCACGCCCACGCTTGCCTGCCATGACGCCCCGCCGGGACGACCGGCCATGAAGGCCTTGGGCACCTGGTCGCCGGCGCGAGCCTCGATTGTCAGCGGACGTTCCACACGCGCCGTGGGCGCCTGCCGAAGGTTGCCACGCGATTGTCAGTGACGCGGCGCGGCCACCCAACAGGACGGATTGCCGCGCGATCTTTGGCACTCCTGTGGCGCTTTCACAAGGCCGTTTGGCGCGCCCGCGCGCGGGCAATTTGGCGCATCGCGGGCAGCTGTGATCCTGGTTCACCCCGGTTGTCGGCCCGCGTCATTCAGCCGGGCCGTCAACCACCCGGCGCCCGGTCGTGCCGGCCCCGTGCCGGCCCTGCCGCCTCTCGAAAAGCTCGCTCCGATATACAATGGCAGGATGCGACTCGCCCTCTACCAGCCCGATATCGCCCAGAACACCGGCACCATTCTGCGCCTGGCCGCCTGCCTGGGCGTCGGCGTCGACGTGATCGCCCCCGCCGGCTTCGACATGTCCGACCGGGCGCTGCGCCGGGCCGGCCTCGACTACCTGGCACACGTTGAGATTGCACGTCACGCCAGCTTTGCCGATTTCGAGGCGGCCCGGCAGCGCTCCGGCTCCCGCCTCCTGCTCCTGACCACCCGCGCCGCTACCGCCTATACGGCCTTTGCCTTCCAGCCCGCCGACACACTCCTCCTCGGCCGCGAGAG
>JBAPMW010000469.1:0-1626 GCA_049278815.1 Hyphomicrobiaceae bacterium | reverse complement strand
GGGCTAGGCCGGATGTTCTTGAATCGCCTCCCAGGGCGATCTCTAACGGCCCTCAGGCAGAACTGGAAAGGCAGGGCGCGCCTGCACGAACTGCTCATTAACCATGTGGGCGCTACTGCTGCGCTCGGCCATGCAACTTCCGCATCGCGACGAGAGCGCTTGGCTCAGGGCAGTTTGGGTCACAACTTGCCGGCGCACATTGGCGAAGGTAACCATGTCACGACAGGTTCACCTCCGAAGCTGCCGCAGGATCAGTAGGTTACAGGCTGGTCCGGGCAGCGTGTCAGGTCTCTCAAATAGGAGGCCTGACCATGAACGACGCTCTTCCATCATCGAATGCCGGGCCGGCCCGGAACAAGGGCAAGCTCACGGGCCCCAAGCCGCCGCTGCGGCCGGGCCACGTGTGGTTGATCCGCGCGAAGCTACAGCTGGAGAGGCGCACGCGCGACCTGGCGCTCTTCAATCTCGCCATTGATAGCAAGCTGCGCGGCTGCGACCTCGTCGCGCTCCGCGTCGACGACGTGGCGCCGAAAGGCTACGCGGTTGATCGTGCCAACGTGCGTCAACGGAAGACGGGGCGGCCCGTGCGGTTCGAGTTGACAGAGGTGACCCGGCAGGCTCTAGACGACTATCTGCGGGCGAGCGGCAGGAGGCCAGGGCAATGCCTGTTCCTGGGCCGCCGCGGCCCTGATCAACATTTGACGACGCGGCAGTACGCGCGCCTCGTGTCCCAGTGGGTGAGTGGCATCGGCCTCGATCCGCTGAAGTACGCCACGCATTCCATGCGTCGGACCAAGGCAACCCTGATCTATCGGCGAACGGGGAACCTCCGAGCGGTGCAACTTTTGCTCGGCCATCTGCGGATTGAAAGTACGGTGCGATACCTCGGCGTCGAGATAGATGACGCGCTCGACATTGCAGAGAAGATCGAGGTTTGAAGCATCAGGGCGGAGTGGTCGTAGCTCCACCCGACCTGGAACGGTGGGGACCGGCGCCGGAAGGCGTCGACCCACCGTTCACGTGCCGATCCCGCGAATGGAATTGACGATGCTCCGGGACAGGTGGAACGCTGCGGACAGGACGACCCGCACGAGCTGGAGCAACTGAGATGGCGACCGACGACTGGACCCCGCTGCCTTCGCTCTGGCCGGAGCCAGCCGCATCGAGAACGATCGGGAAGTACGAGTTGCTGGTGTTCACCCAGGACGGGGTGCCGACGTGGGAAGTTCGGTATGACGTGCGGCAATCGCCGGCGCGCGGCTCTGATTTGATCGTAAGCGGTACCGCCGACAGCTTTGATGCTGCCAAAGCCGCGGCGATGCACGAGGCATCGATACTGACGGCGGCGAAGCCTCATGAGCGATGAACGCGATGTAGGTCGGCGCCGAGATACGGCTGAGCGCGTGCCCTGTCAGCTGCCTCCCAGGCACCCCTTCAACACTTCGTGATCAGTCGACTGATCGGATTGACCGCTTGACCCCTGCATAGCCGACCACCTCGGAAGGTCGCCGCGACGGGGCAAAGGTGCCAGGTCCGGACGAAGTAACGCACGAAGATCCGTTGGCTGGTAGCGTGAACGCAACAGCAGATGGTGCTCCTATTTCTGCCATCCGGCTGGTCTAGTCT
>JBAPMW010000468.1:0-1758 GCA_049278815.1 Hyphomicrobiaceae bacterium | reverse complement strand
GCTCACGAGGTAGGTCGTAGCCTTGGACGACCACGGGGCGCGCGCCTGCCGCCCCAGGCGCCATGGCCGCCAGTCGGCGAGCGTGAGACAGGCCGCGGCAACCGGAACCGTCCAGGCCGTGGCGCCGGTGTAGCCGGCGGCCGCCAGCACGAGAAGGACGACATAGGCGAGCATGTGGTGCACCATTGCGCAAGTAAGGTTCTGCGGGCGTGTTGCCTCGATGGCCGACGGGAGGACGGTGCTGCGCTGAAAATAGCGCCTGACCAGGCTGCCAGAACTCATATATGAGGGGCGGACGGCAAGGCCACACCAGCCACAATGCGCACCGACCTGTTCGACTTCGACCTGCCCGACGACCGCATCGCGCTGAGCCCCGCGAGCCCGCGCGACGCTGCGCGGCTGCTGGTGGTGCCGCCGGGCGGGGTTCAACTCCACGATCGGCATATCTGCGACCTGCCGGACCTGCTCCGCTCCGGCGACGCCCTCGTGCTCAACGACACGCGCGTCATCCGTGCCGCCCTGCAAGGCGAGCGCCTCCGCGGCCCCAACCGGGCGGCCATCTCCTTCAACCTGCACAAGCGCCTCGACGAGCATCGCTGGCTCGCCTTCGCGCGACCGGCCAAGCGTCTCGCCGCGGGCGATCGCGTCCGCTTCGGGCACGACGGCCGCGTGTGCCTGCTCGGCACCCTGGAGGCGACCGTGGCGCGGGTGGGCGAGGCCGGCGAGGTGGAGCTGGCTTTCAGCCTGCACGGGGCGTACCTCGACGAGGCCATCGAGACCGTCGGCGACCCGCCGCTGCCGCCCTACATCGCCGACAAACGGGCGGTGGAGCCCGGCGATGCCGAGCGCTACCAGACCGTCTACGCCCGCCGCGAGGGCGCCGTGGCGGCGCCCACCGCCGGGTTGCACCTCACCGAGGGGCTCTTCGCCGCGCTGGCCGCGCGTGGCATTGGCCGGCATTGCCTCACCTTGCATGTGGGGGCGGGCACCTTCCTTCCGGTGAAGGCGGAGGACACCTCCGAGCACCGCATGCACGCGGAGTGGGGCGAGATCGCCGCTGAGACGGCCGGGGCGCTCAACGCGGTGCGCCGCGCCGGCGGACGCATTGTCGCCGTCGGCACCACGGCGCTGCGGCTCCTGGAGACGGCCGCGGCCGAGGACGGCAGCATCCGGCCGTTCGCCGGCGAGACCGGCATCTTCATCACGCCCGGCTACCGCTTCAAGGCGGTCGATCTCCTCCTCACCAACTTCCACCTGCCCCGCTCGACCCTGTTCATGCTCGTCTCAGCCTTCAGCGGCCTCGACACCATGCGGGCCGCCTACGCCCACGCGATCCGCGCGGGCTACCGGTTCTACTCTTACGGCGACGCCTGCCTGCTCCATCCGGCAGAAAGCTCCGGTGCTGGGTGGAGATGACGAAGACCGTGACGACGCCCAGCCACAACACTCCCCACTGGCGTCATTCCCGCGAAGGCGGGAACCCAGTGCACAGAGAAGCAAGGGGCACCTGCCTGCAGTGGCCGCGTCCCTGGGGCGGGTTTCCCGGAATTCGGAGCACCCCCTTGCGGAAAGGTGACCTGGGTCTTCGCGGGGATGACGTCGGAGTGGATTGCGGGGGTGGCGCGTCGCTCGACGCCTTATCATCCAGTCGGTCAGCACGTGTCCTGTCCGGGGAAAGTTGGACATGAGCGCCCGGTTCTCCTTCACCCTGCTGGCGACCGACGGCGGCGCGCGCTTGGGCGAGATCGCCATGCCGCG
>JBAPMW010000467.1:0-2897 GCA_049278815.1 Hyphomicrobiaceae bacterium | reverse complement strand
GCTTACGGATCTCGTCGATGAAGGCCTGCATCTCGGCCGACGGTGCCTTGGTGAAAAGGCTCACCACGTAAATCACCAGGAAGCCGAGGGGCGCGCCCAAGAGCCCGCAGCTGATGTTGCCGAGGTTGAACCAGCCCACCTTGCCGGCCATCGGGTGCGAGCCGGCGACGAAGATGTCGAACGCGTTCGGCATCGCCATGGCCTTGGCGAGATCGACCACCGGTGCGCCCGTAACCGGGTGTTGCAACGATGACATGCCGAAGTACGCCACGCCGTAGCCGGGGAAGTACCGGGTGCAGACGAGGTAGAACAGGCACAGACTGAACCCGGCGATGATGCCGGCGATGGCTGCCGGTGCGGTCGCGCGCTTCCACCAGATGCCCATGACGAGAGCGGGGAAGTTGCCGGCCATGGCGAGCGAGAACGCCCAGCCGACCATGGCCAGGATGTCGCCCGGCCGGGTCGAGGCGGTCGCCGCCGCCGCGATCGCCACGAACAGCAGCAGCACGCGGGCCACGATCAGTCGCTTCGCGGACTCGGTCGCGCCGAACCAGAACGGCAAGACGACCAGCATCGTCACCACGAAGGTCGCGAGCAGCAGCACGTTCCACCGCACCGCTCCGTTCGTCACCAGCGCCTCCGGCAGCCAGGCCGCCGGCACCACGCTGGGACCTGTGATGTGGAACCCAACGACGTAGAGCCCCACCAGGCCGATGACGCCCACCACCACGAACTTCATTGCCGACCGCAGAGGCGTGATCATCTTGTAGTAGACGTCATGGCTCAGCGCGTTGGCGATGGCGAGCAGGAGGCCGTCGGCGGTCGACAGAGCGGCCGCGAGGCCGCCGGCAGCCACCAAGCCCGAGATCACATACGGCAGGCCCGCGATCTCCGGCGTGGAGAGCACGATCACGTCCGTATCGATCTTGAAGTCCTGCAGGCGCAGGAAGCCTGGGTGGTCGGCAACTTGCTTGCACGCATCGATCACGGCCTGCAGGTTGACGGCCGCCTTGCCGCAGATCTGGATCAGGTTCAGCTCGCCCCAGGTGAAGAGCCAAGGACGCAGGCTCGCCAAATCCCTGCCGATGATCTCGGTGTAGACCTCCAGTTTGGAGAACGCCGCGTAGGCCGGTGCCGAGAAGTAGAGGAGGAAGATGAAGAACAGCGACCAAGCCACCGACTGGCGCGCCTCGCGCACGCTGGGCGTGGTGAAGTAGCGCATCAGGATGTGGGGCAGCGAGGCCGTGCCCACCATCATGCACAGGATGATGCCGAAGAAGTTGAGCGGCGAGTAGGTGAGGAAGGGCTGGATATGCGGCTTGAGCGCGGCCGCTGTGGCAAGACCCTTCGCCAGCATCTCCTGCTCGCGCGCTGTGATTTCCGCGATCGCCTGGCCGTACGTCAGCTCGGGGATCGGGAAGCCATAGCGCTGGTAGGAGAGGATGATGATGGGCGTGAGATAGGCGATGATCAGCACGATGTACTGGGCGATCTGCGTCCAGGTCACCGCGCGCATGCCGCCCAGCATCGAGCAGAGCAGGATGCCGGCGAGGCCTGCAAACACCGCCACCTCGAACGGCATGCCGAGGAAGCGCGAGGCGATGATGCCGGTGCCGTAGACCTGCGCGGTCACATAGGTGAACGAGCAGCACACCAGCACGACCACGCCCAGGAAGCGGGCGAAGTTGCCGCCGAACCGGAAGGCCAGGAAGTCGGGCACCGTGTAGGCGCCGAACTTGCGCAGGTAGGGGCCGACGAGGATCGACACCAGCACGTAGCCGCCGGTCCAGCCGAGCACCCAGGCGAGGCCGTCGTAGCCGAGCAGGAACAGCGTGCCGGCCATCCCCACGAACGACGCCGCCGACATCCAGTCGGCGCCCGTGGCCATGCCGTTGTAGAAGGCCGGCACGCGCCGGCCCGCGACGTAGTATTCGGAGACCTGCGCGGTACGCGTGGCGATGCCGATGACGGCGTAGACCAGAATCGTGAAGCCCACGAAGAGGTAGCCGAGGACGCGGTTCGGGACGCTCAGGAGCTCCAGAATGCCGACGACGATAATAAAGAGAACAAACGAGCCCGTGTACATTCCGTACATGCGGCCGAGCTGCTTATAGAAAGCAGCCGAAGATTCAGACTGCGTAGCCATTGCTCCCCCCTCAGTCGTCTTCAGCCACGCCATGCTCGCGGTCGATCTTGTCCTGCTGGTAGGCGAAGACGAAGAGCATCACCACGAACACGATGAGCGACCCCTGCGCGGCCATGTAGAAGCCGAGCGGGAACTTCAGCAGCGGGATCGTGAACTGGTTAAGCGTGTTCACGAACATATGGACGATGTAACCGAAGAACAGCCAGACCCCGAGATGCGCAAACATCAGCCTGGTGGTCCGACGCCAGTGTGCCTGGTCGTTGCTACTGGTTTGCATGTGCCGTTCGATCCTCCCTGGAAGCGACAGCCCCGTTGCAACGGTCGGAGGGAAGAGAACGCCGGCCGACAAGGCCGCCTGCACCTTTCGCCCGGCCCCACGAAAACCGCTCACGGAGATCCGGCATTGACGCTATCATTGCGCCGGGACGCTCCCGCATAATACTTTGGTCCAAAATGGAGCCGCAGGGGCGGAAAGAGGAACACATGGACTGGCGCGATCTCAAATTCTGGCGGCGCCCGCCGGTCGCCGACCTGGATGCGCTCGCCACCTTCATCGACGAGCAGTCGGCCTTCCTGGTGCAAAAGGGCCTCCACGAGTACTCGCGTGCCCGGGCCGGTCATTACGCCAAGGTGCTGTTCCACGAGCCCGAGTTCAACGAGGCGCTGGAGCGCTCGCGGTGGCGGGCCTATCCGGTGGGGCTCGCCATGGTGGGTGAGGTCGTGGAGGGGGTATTACGCCCTTACGCGGAAG
>JBAPMW010000466.1:0-2965 GCA_049278815.1 Hyphomicrobiaceae bacterium | reverse complement strand
GGCAATCCTCGCGATGCTCGGCAGCGAGCCCGGCCGCTTTGCCGACCTGGCGGCCGCGCATTCCAACTGCCCCTCCGCTTCTGCCGGCGGCAACCTCGGCCAGCTCACCAGAGGCGGCACCACGCCCGAGTTCGAGCGAGCGCTGGTCACCCTCACGCCGGGCGAGATGACCAAAACGCCGGTGGAGACCCGCTACGGTTTCCACGTCATCCGCCTCGACCGGCACATCCGGGGCCGCGAGCTCCCCTTCGCCCTCGTGCGCGAGCGCATCGCCGCGTATGTCGTCGAGCGGGCGCATCGAACGGCGCTTGCCCAGTACGTGGCACGCCTCGCGGCGCAGGCCACGATCATAGGTGCCGAGCTCCCGACGCCGACCGACCTGCGCGTCCACTAAAGGGAGCACCGCCGACGGGCCCATGTCGTGTCCGGGCACCTCAGCGGAGTGGCCGCGCTTGCCAGTCTGCTCTGGGACGCTGCAGCTGCAGCAGTGGGTCGTCATCCCAACTCTGGCAATGTTGCTTGCCGTAGGCTCGCCGCCACAATAGCTGACGCAAGTCAATTTCACGGGCGGATCGCCGCCGGAAGCTGCAACCTTTCAGGGAGCACATCCATGACGGCCACCGCAGCGACCCTCTCCGTCCTCGCGCTCGTGTTCGGCGGACTGACCTTGTTCCAGCGCCGAAGCTTGCGCCCGACGGCTGTCATGCTGATGTTCGTGAAGTCTTCGGTACGGCGCTAGCACCCTATGTAGCGCTCGCAGGTGCGCTCGGCGCCGTACTCGGCATCGCCTACGACTCCGCATTTGCGATCGCCGCCGGCACGATCGGCTGTGTGCTCGCGGCGGACTATGTGCGCCGGGTCAGCTCACCCCACGGCGGCTTCGAGCGGGCATTCGGCGCTACTGGAGCACCCGAATCGGTGCGGATTGGCAGCGTCGAATGCTCAAGAGACGGTGGAGCTGGTGCGTGCCGAGCGTGCCCGAGCCACGCTGGACACGCGATGTCCCCTTCTGGACGATCCCGGGCACCGACCGCCGGCTACTGGGCGATATCTGGCAGCCCCCGGCAGGGGTCGAGTCCAGCGGCACGGCGATCACCTACCTGCATGGCAGCGCCTGGTACATCCTGGACAAGGATGTCCTGACGCGACCGCTCTTCCGCCACCTCGCCGCGCAGGGGCATGTCGTGATGGATGTCGCCTACCGCCTCTGCCCAGAGGTGGATCTGGCCGGCATGGTCGGCGACGCCAAGCGGGCGGTCGCATGGATGAAGGCCAACGCGGCACGGTTCGGAGTCAGTCACGAGCGGGTGGTCCTGATGGGCGCGTCCGCCGGGGGACACGTTGCGCTCCTGGCGGCCTACACTCCCAACCACCCACGGCTGACGCCGGAGGAGCTGCGTGGCGTGGATACGTCTGTTGGGGCTATGGTCTCCTACTACGGCGTCCCCGATCTGCGCGCCTACGACAAGCACTCGGTGGCTCTGCTGGCGGGCGTTCCGCAGCATCCAGCAGCTGCGAATGAGCGGCCAGAGCCCGGACCAGTGGCGAAATCCATCATGCGGCTGCTGCTGGGACGCACTCTGACCGCCAAGCAGTCGCCGCCGCTGCCGCCACATCGCCAGATGATGCAGGACCTAGTGGGCGGGCAGCCGGAAGAGGTACCGGAGATCTACGACCTCGCCTCGCCGATCCATCACGTCAGCGCGGCCAGCCCACCGACCCTCCTGTTTCACGGCGCGCATGATTCCCTCGTTCCCGTCGCGTCGGCCCGGCGCCTGCACGAGGCTCTGGTCGCGGCCGGGGTGCCGGCCGTCTACGTCGAGTTCCCCCGCACCGAGCACGGCTTCGACCTGCTGTACCCACCGCTCCAGGGTCCCGCCGGGCAGGCGGCACTCTACGACCTCGAGCGCTTCCTGGTGTGCGTTACCAGCCACAGGCCTCTCACTGCATGAAACGCCTTGCCGCTTTCGCACCGAACTTGACGCTTCATGCTGCGGATGACATCGCGCGGTGTCTGTGGCCTCAGGCCTCCGCGCGGAGTCCCGCAGCGCGCGGATAATGTCTTCGCGAGAAATCACGCCCACGAGCTGACGGTCCGCGTTGAGGACCGGAAAGCTACGCGCCTTCAGGCTCACCATCAGCTGCAGGACGCGCGTCAATGGCGCCGTCGGCTCAACGTGGACGAGCGCTTCGGTCATCACCTCTCCGACCGTACGCCCCATCAGCTCGTCGTAGTGGGGTACCAACTGGTCGGTGGTGAAGGCAAAGGCCTTGAGGAAGTCGAACTTGGACACAAGGCCCAGCACGCATCCCTCCTCCAGCACCGGAAACGCATTGAAGTCGTGTCTCCCAAACAGGGCTTCCAGCTCGCGCAGGGTGGCCGTGCGTGTCACGCTCACCACCTCGTGCGTCATGTACTGATCCACCGAGCATTCGAGAAAGCGATAGGTTGGTCCGGCTGCACCCTTGCTCCCTGGCATGGCTCGCTCCTTTCCGCGTAATAGCTCCACGACCCGTAGAGGTCATCCGGCCGACCGCCTCTGCGACTTGACCAAAGGTGCACTGGTTGCGGCTGCCGACCGTTGATCATCGTCAAGGACCGCGCCCGTCTACGATGATCGGTTGTGAGCGCGCCGCGCGGCTTGGTCAGGAAGCGCACGGCACGCCACTCATGACGGCTTGCCGCGCTCCTCGTCACCGGATGCGCTTCCGCCGGCGGACAGGAGACTGACGCGATGACGACCCCACTCCTGCGGCGCGCCGGCGCAATCGCGAGCGAGATCGCCAGGACGGCGCAGGCGCAGGCGGTGAGAGCTGCGCCAAAAAGCTTCCTCCTCATCGCATCACGCGGGGAAGTGTTCCTTATTGATCTTGGCGCCCGTGAGGGCGACGGCATTCGGACAGTAGCCTTCCCATGCGGGATCGTCGGGCCGCGTAGCTAGGTCCTTTTTGCACACACCCTTCT
>JBAPMW010000465.1:0-5754 GCA_049278815.1 Hyphomicrobiaceae bacterium | reverse complement strand
CACCACTTTGCGCTAGTGCTCTGCCACGCGGATCAGCTTTTCGACCTCGCGGTCGATCCAGCGCCGGCAGCTCGCAAGCCGCGAGTCGCACTTGACGTTGATCACCGCCGGCCGGTCGAGCCGGCGCGCGACGATGCGGCCGGTCGCGGGTGCAGCCTTGATCTCCGCTGCCTTCGCCTCCATTGCCTTGGTCTCCGCCGTCTTGATCTCCGCCGCCTTGGTCTCGACAGCCTTGGCGTCGGCGGTCTCCGGAGCCGGCCCAGCCTGTGCCTCAGACCCCGCCTGGGCATCCTGCCCGGCCTCCGCTGCGGTGGCGGGCTCGGCCTCGGCCACCTGGATGGGTTGCTGCGGCTCCGCCACGGCGGCAGGAGCGGGCGGAGCGCGCTCTGCCACGATCGTCGGTGCCGTGCGGTCGTCAGGCTTGGGGCTCACATCGCGGGTGGCCCTGGCAACCAGATCGGCCGCGGTCATCCGCCGCATGAAGGGATTGGCAGCGATGACGCCGCCCTCCAGGATCTGGGGCACCGGCCGTTCGGGCGGCGCCTTCAGCACGCGGGCCGCGCCCTCCCCGCCCAGCAGAAAGGCAAGCCGCAGGTGGCCGAAGGTCGGGGTGACGCCCCTCTCCATCAGATAGGCCATGTTGTCCCTGCAGAACGCCTTCGCCGCCCGGCGCGCCACGTCATGCTTCGTGCGCAGCTCCAGAATGCCCCGCTCGCTGAGGTCGGCGATGTCGCCGGGAAAGTGCTGGCGCATCACCGCAAGGAAGGTGGAGTTGATGAACTGGAACGGGCCCAGCGCCGAGGAGCGCGGGTTCTTCGCATGGCTGAGGCCGTTGGACTCGGCGCGCATCAGCCGGTCGAGGAAGTTGTCGAAGGCCGCGTCGGACGCTTCGACGGCTACGTCGGTTCCCTTGGTCTGAGTGAAGGCTTGGGTCGAGGGGTCAGTCCCCTCGGTCGATGCTGCAGCTCCCCCTGAGAGCACACAAGCATATATCCCGGCCGTCATGAGGCCGGACAAAAAGGCAACGCTACGCAAGGTTGGATTCCTCCAAAGTTGCTTGGCGAGATGTCTGGGATGTCAATCCCCCGGCGCGCGACGAACCCCGTACCCCCGCGGCGCACCAATGGTGATTTGTACCTGCAATAGTTCCCGGCGCGGGATTGAACTGGGCAATAACCTTAACGGACTGACGCCCTTGGCAAGCGTAAGCTGCGTGCAGCCGCTCAGTCCTGACGGATGCGGGCGATCTCGGCCGCGGCCTGGGCAATCTCCAGATCCACATCAACGTTGACGCACTTCTTCTCGCGCATGGTGCGCTGCAACGCGTAGGCGTGGGCGCGCTCGCGATCGAAATCCGCCACGGCCTTCAAGCCCTTGCTGGTGCCTCCGAGCCAGCGCCCGAACAGCGAGGAGGCTGTGGACGGCGGCGCGGCCTGCTCGGCCATGGCCTTGGCGGGAAGGCCCTTGATCAACCGGATGCGGCCCCAGAGGCTCTTGTAGAGCGTGTCGCAGGCCGCCTGCTCCTCGTGGCGCTCCAGCAGATAGGTGCCGTCGGACTGCAGCCCCAGCGAGCCTATGCAGCCCGCAAGCAGGTGCACGCCTGCCAACAGCACAATGGAGAGCACTGCACGCACAGTCTTGACGCCCGCCCGTCGTCGCCAGAGGGTGGAGGCGACCATGGGAGCGCCCAAGTGTGGCGCGCCCATGTCCGGACGCTTGTCTGCACTAGGCTTGTCCGCACTCAAGTCCGCCCCTGAGCGCGAGTCGATCGCGCTTCCACCGCCCGCTATCGTCCCCTTTTCAGCCACGGGTGTCCCCCAGGTGTCCCCATGTCCTTCGCCGTCATCGACGGGCGCCGCATAGAATATGCCGCGATTCCCGGTGATGCCGGCGCGGCCGGCACCCTGGTATTCCTGCACGAGGGGCTCGGCTCGGTCGCCTTATGGCGCGATTTTCCCCGCAAGGTTGCAGCCCGCCTGCGCGCACCGGCCCTTCTCTACTCACGTTTCGGTTATGGCGCCTCCGACGGCCTGACGGGCAGGCGCACGCCCCGTTTCATGCATGACGAGGCGCTCAGCGTGCTTCCGGCGCTGCTTGACCGGCTCGGCATCGACCGCCCCATCCTCGTCGGCCATTCCGACGGCGCCTCCATCGCCCTGATCCATGCCGCGGCCGCCGGGCGGCCCGTCCGGGCGCTCGCATGTCTGGCGCCGCACGCATTCGTCGAGCCGGTGTGCGTCGAGAGCATCGCCAAGGTCCGCCAGAGCTATTTCGACACCGACCTGAAGCAGCGCCTCGCCAAGTATCACACGCGCGTTGACGACGCTTTCCTCGGCTGGGCCGACATCTGGCTGGACCCCGAGTTCCCGTCGTGGTCGATCGAGGATCTCCTGGGCAGGATCGACCAGCCGCTGCTGCTGATCCAGGGCCGCGACGACGAGTACGGCACGCTCGCACAGCTCGACCGCATCGAGGCGCGGGTGAAAGGCCCGACGCGCCGCCTTGTTCTCGACCGCTGCGGCCATTCCCCGCACCGCGACCAGGAGGCCGTGGTGGTCGGCGCCATCGTGACGTTCGTGAACGGGCTCGGGTGAGGGCTGCGCACCCGTCTCCGTCGGGCGAGACATGCGGCGCGAGCGGTCTTTCAGTTCGATGGGGGAATGGGCTACGGTGCTATACGAGGGTGCCGGTCCCGCCCTTGGCCTGACGCGTCTGTCATGCGGCTTTCATGGGTGGCCGACAGAAGAAGGTCCGTCAGAAGGCACCTCGTTGCGGAGGAAGAGCGAATGAGAAAGCAGGCAAGTCTCGGCTGGCTCGCAGCCGGCGTGGCCCTATGCGTCGCCGGGGCGGCGTCGGCCCAGACCGAGATCCAGTGGTGGCATGCGATGACGGGGGGCAACAACAACCTGATCGTCAAGCTCGCCGAGGACTTCAACGCTACCCAAAAGGACTACAAGGTCGTCCCGAGCTACCGCGGCGGCTACGCCGACACGCTGAATGCGGGCATCGCCGCGTTCCGCGCCGGCCAGGCACCGCACATCATCCAGGTCTTCGAGGTCGGCACCGCCACCATGATGGCCGCGACCGGAGCCGTGAAGCCGGTGCATGTCCTGATGAAGGAGGCGGGCGAGCGGTTCGACCCCAAGGCCTACCTCCCCACCATCACCGGCTACTACTCGACCACCAAGGGCGAGATGCTGTCCTTCCCGTTCAACTCGTCCAGCACGGTGATGTGGTACAACAAGGATGCGTTCCGCAAGGCCGGGCTCGATCCCGACAAGCCGCCCAAGACCTGGCCCGAGGTGTTCGAGGCGGCCAAGAAACTGAAGGCTGCCGGCCACCCCAACTGCGGCTTCAGCAACGCCTGGGTGACGTGGGTGAACCTGGAGCAGCTGTCGGCTTGGCACAACCTGCCGCTCGCCAGCAAGGCCAATGGCATGGACGGCTTCGACACCGTGCTCAAGTTCAACGGCCCCGTGCAGCTGAAGCATCTGGAGAAGCTGATCGAGCTGCAGAAGGACAAGACCTACGACTACTCGGGCCGCACCAACACGGGCGAGGGCCGCTTCACCTCGGGCGAGTGCGCGATCTTCCTCACCTCGTCCGGCTTCTTCGGCAACGTGCGCGCCAATGCCAAGTTCGAGTTCGGCAACGCGCCCATGCCCTACTACGCCGACGTCGCCGGCGCACCGCAGAACTCCATCATCGGCGGAGCGTCGCTGTGGGTGATGGGCGGCAAGAGCGCCAACGAGTACAAGGGCGTGGCCAAGTTCCTGGCCTTCCTCTCGGAGACCGACCGGCAGATCGAGATTCACAAGAAGTCGGGCTATCTGCCCATCACCAAGGCGGCCTACGCGAAAACCAAGGCTGAGGGCTACTACAGGGAGTTCCCCTACCTGGAGACGCCGCTCCTGGAGCTCACCAACAAGGAGCCGACTGAGAACTCCCGCGGGCTCAGGCTCGGCAACATGGTGCAGCTGCGCGAGGTCTGGGCCGAGGAGATCGAGGCCGCGCTCGCCGGCAATAAGACCGCCAAGCAGGCGCTCGACGCCGCGGTCGCCCGCGGCAATGCCATGCTGCGCCAGTTCGAGCGGACGGTGTCGCGGTAGTGGGTGTCAGACCCTCTGGGTCTGACACCATGCGAGTCCCCTCTCCCCGCTTGCGGGGAGAGGGTTAGGGTGAGGGGCCGCAACAAACGCCGACGTCGGAGCGCGCTGCTGCCCCTCACCCCGGCCCTCTCCCCGCGCTGTTGGAGCGTGAGTAGAGGTCGGTGTTGCGCGGGGAGAGGGAGAAATGCAGAAGCGCGCAATCTTCGGCGGCAAGCTGCTGCCCTACCTGCTGCTTGCCCCGCAGCTCGCCGTGACGCTCATTTTCTTCTACTCGCCCGCGATCCAGGCGGTGTGGCAGTCGTTCCTCCTGGAGGACGCCTTCGGGCTCAAGAGCGACTTCGTCTGGCTGGAGAACTACAGCCACCTCCTGCGCCAGCCCGACTACTACCGGGCGATGGCGACGACGGCGATCTTCTCCGTCACCGTGGCGGCGCTCTCGCTCTCCATCGCCCTCCTGTTGGCGGTGCAGGCCGACAAGGCCATCAAAGGCGCCGGCCTCTACGCCACGCTGCTGATCTGGCCCTACGCGGTGGCCCCGGCCATCGCTGGCGTGCTCTGGCTCTTCATGTTCCAGCCCTCCCTGGGGCTGGTCGCGCGCGGGCTGCGGGCGCTGGGCATGGACTGGAACCCGCTGCTCAACGGCAACCACGCCATGACGCTGGTGGTGATGGCCGCGACCTGGAAGCAGGTGAGCTACAATTTCCTGTTCTTCCTCGCCGGCCTGCAGTCGATCCCCCGCTCGGTGATCGAGGCCGCGGCCATCGACGGCGCGCGCCCGGTGCGGCGGTTCTGGACCATCATCTTCCCGCTCCTGTCGCCGACAGCGTTCTTCCTGATGGTCGTCAACGTCGTCTACGTGTTCTTCGACACCTTCGGCATCATCGACGCCGTGACCGGCGGCGGCCCCGCCAAGGCCACCGAGACGCTGGTCTACAAGGTGTTCTTCGACGGCCGCCTCGGGGGCGACCTCGGCGGGTCCGCGGCGCAGTCGGTGTTCCTGATGCTCATCGTCATCGGCCTCACGGCCATGCAGTTCCGCTACATCGAGCGCAGGGTGGCCTACTGATGCGACCGAGAGGCAAGCAAGAGGGGAGTAGGGAGTGGGGAATAGGGAGTAGGGCAATGTCGCGCTCCTCGCGCTCGCCGTCCCCTACTCCTTACTCCCTATTCCCTACTCCCCTCTTTTGGGAGCGCCCCCATGGTTGAGCGGCGCCGCTTCGGCAATGTCATCCCCCATCTGATCCTGCTGACGGGCGTCGCTGTCGTCGCCTTTCCGGTGTATCTGTGCTTCGTCGGCTCGACGCTGCCGCAGGCGACCATCGCCAACGGCCAGATGGGCCTGATGCCCGGGCCGCTGTTCTTCGACACCTACTGGCGCACGCTGTTCGTCGGCACCTCGGGCACCACGCGCGAGCCGGTCGCCACCATGCTGCTCAACAGCCTCGTCATGGCCACGGGCATTGCCGTGGGCAAGATCGCCATCTCGATCATCACCTCCTACGCCGTCGTCTACTTCAAGTTCCCCTTCCGCATGGCGGCGTTCTGGATGATCTTCATCACGCTGATGCTGCCCGTCGAGGTGCGCATCTATCCCACCTACAAGATCGCCGCCGACCTGAGCCTGCTCAACTCCTACGCCGGCCTC
>JBAPMW010000464.1:0-7763 GCA_049278815.1 Hyphomicrobiaceae bacterium | reverse complement strand
GCCACGAGCGCAGCTGGCTTCCCCCCGAGAAGCGGGCCGAGGCGCTGGCGCTGCGTCTGCGGAACGCCGAGGAGGGGGAACGGCGACCGGTGCAGGTGATGGAGGGCAACTACGAGCTGTCGCCGGGGGTGTGCCCGTGGTGGGACGGCTTGAGACGCAGCCGGTAGAGGTGGCGACCCCGCCTCACCCGCCGAGACAGCGACGGGGCCAAACATCAATGTGCGCCACACATTCCCGCGGCAGAGATGCGGTGAGGTGCGTCATGACAGGCACGTCGCCTCTCCATCTCCTCGCCGAGCCCCGCATCTGGGCGAGAACCAGGGCGCCGACGGCCACAAGAACGCCCGCTATCAGGACAAAGCGAAGAAATCTGCTCGCCCGGCCCGATCCCGTCAGCAGGGCAAGGATCAAGCCGCCAATCACGGTCGCAAGAATCCCTGCGATGAGCTCTTGCTGAAACTGCATGAATGGCCTCCCCGACCGATGCTCATCTGACCGGCAATATATAGGCCGGCGGCCGCGGCCTGTCCCGATCATCAATGGAACAGCGACGCCCCCGAGGGGCATGCCGCCGCTCGTTCCCCTCATCCCATTGGGCCGTCCTGCTCGCGGCACGGCCAAATCCCAATATATGCCGGGCGATGAGATGCTATGATCCCTGCATCGAAGCGGCACATCGCAACGACAGGCAATGGCCGCGACCATCACGAAAGGCGAGCGAGCAATGACCGGGACGGCAGGCAGCGGCAAGGTGGAGGGGGTGGACGAGCCGTGGGGCAACGCCGTCCTCGTCGAGCTCGAGGACGGCATCGCCTGGGTCGCCATGAACCGGCCCGACAAGCGCAACGCCATGAACCCCACCATGAACCGGGAGATGAACGAGGTCCTCGACGCGCTGGAGGTGGACGACCGCTGCGGGGTGCTGGTGCTGACGGGGGCGGGCGAGTCCTTCTCTGCCGGCATGGACCTCAAGGAGTACTTCCGCGAGACCGACGATAAGCCGCGCGCCGTCCAGGTGCGGGCACGGCGCGACGCATTCGCGTGGCAGGGTGCCAAGCTCATGCACTTCGCCAAGCCCACCATCGCCATGGTCAACGGCTGGTGCTTCGGCGGCGCGTTCACGCCCATGGCCTCCTGCGACCTCGCCATCGCCGCCGACGAGGCCACCTTCGGCGTGTCGGAGATCAACTGGGGCATCCTGCCGGGCGGCAACGTGACGAAGGTGCTGAGCCAGCTCATGGGCCGCCGCGCCGCGCTGCACGCCATCATGACCGGCATTCCCTTCGACGGCAGGAAGGCCGCCGCCATGGGCCTCGTCAACGAGTCGGTGCCGCTGGCGCAGTTGCGCGAGCGCACGCGCGAGCTGGCAAGGACCCTGCTGGAGAAGAACCCGACCGTGCTGCACCAGGCCAAGGTGGCCTTCCGCAACGTGGAGGACATGCCGTGGGAGGTGGCACTCGACTATCTCGGCGCCAAGAACGAGCAGGGCATCCTGATCGACCCCGAGCGCGGGCGCCAGCAGGGCCTCAAGCAGTTCCTCGACGACAAGAGCTACCGGCCCGGCCTCAAGGCCATGAAGCGCGGCGGGTAGGGCCGTGTCTCCAACCGCTGCCGTCGCGCGCCTTCTGAAGCCGCGCTCGGTCGCCATCGTCGGCGCCTCGGATGACCCGCGCTCGATCGGCGGCAATGTGCTCGCCAACCTCAAGCGCGCCGGCTTCGCGGGCGAGCTGCATCTCGTCAGCCGCACCAGGGCCGAGATCGGCGGGCACCCCTGCGCGCCCTCCATCGACGACCTGCCGCCCGGACTCGACGCCGTGGTCCTCAACCTGCCGCAGGAGGCGGTGCTGGAGGCGATCGCCGCCTGTGGACGCCGCCAGGTGGGGGGCGCCATCGTCTTCGCGTCGGGCTTCGCCGAGGCGGGCGCGGAGGGCCGCGCGCGGCAGGAGCGGCTCGCCGCGCTGACGCGGGAGAGCGGCGTCGTCGTGAGCGGGCCGAACTGTCTCGGCCTCATCAACTATGTCGCCGGCATTCCGCTCACCTTCGGCGAGTACCAGCCGATGCCGGAGATCGGCGGAGCCGCTGCCACGCCCGGCGTCGCCGTCATCGCCCAGAGCGGGGCCGTCGCCAACGCCATCCGCGATTCGCTCCTTGCCTCGGGGCTCAGGGTGACGTTCCTCGTCAGCACCGGCAACGAGGCGGTGCTCGGCGCGGAGGATTTCCTTGGACCCATCCTGGAGGATGCGGCGACGGGCGTGGCGGCGCTGTTCGTCGAGCAGGTGCGCCAGCCGCGGCAGCTCATTCGACTCGCCGCCCGCGCCCGCGCGCTCGGCAAGCGCATCGTCCTGATGCAGGCGGGGCGCACGCAGGCGGCGCGGGGCGCCGCGCAATCCCACACCGGCGCCGTCGCCGGCGATCTCGCCGTCGCCCGCACGATCCTCGCCCATGCCGGCGTGGCGGTGGTGGACGGGCTCGACGCGCTCGCAGATGCGGTGCTGCTGCTCGCCGCGCGGCCCCTTCCTGCGCCCGGCCGTACCGCCGTCATGACCAACTCGGGCGCCATGCGCGGGCTTGTCTTCGACCATGCCCAGGAGGCGGGACTGGAGCTGGCCGAATGGTCGCCCGCAACAGCGGCCGCCTTGCGCGAGCTGTTCCCGCCGTTCGCGACCATCGACAACCCGCTCGACCTGGGCACCGCCGCCTTCGCGAGGCCCGAGGTCATGCGCCGGGCGGCGCAGCTGCTGATCGATGACCCGGGCGTCAGCTCGCTCATCCTGACACTGTTTCCCGGCCGGCCGCCGCAGCAGGTGGAGAAGGCCGAGCAGCTCCTGCCGGTGATCCGCGCCTCGCAGAAGCCGGCCGCCTTCGTCATGCTCGGCGATCCGATGCCGCTCGATCCGGCGTGCATGGCCTTGGTGCGCGAGGCCGGCGCCGCGTTGTTCCGCTCCACCGAACGGGCGGTGCGGGCGATGGCGGCGGTCAACGCGGTCGCCGGGAGGCTCGCGGCCCTCGGCCGCGAGGCAGCTGCGGACGCCGCCGGCGACGGCGAGCCGCTCGATCTCGGCACTCTCCCTGCCGGCCCGGTGGCCGAGCACCGGGCCAAGGCGCTGCTGGCCGCTGCCGGCGTGCCGACCCCGAAGGGAGGGCTGGCGACGGACCTGGGCCACGCCGAGGAGATGGCGAGCCGCATCGGCTATCCCGTCGCCCTCAAGGCGCAGTCCGCGGCCCTCACCCACAAGAGCGACGCCGGCGCCGTGATCCTCAACGTCGGCGACACGGGCGGGCTGCGCGCCGCGTGGGAGCGGCTGCACGCCAACGTGCAACGCGCCCAGCCCGGCCTCGCCCTCGACGGCATCCTGGTCGAGGCGATGGCACCCAAAGGTCCGGGGAGCGTCGAGCTCATCGTCGGCGCCCGGCGCGATCCGCACTGGGGCGCGGTGCTGATGCTGGGGCTCGGCGGCATCTGGGTCGAGACGCTGGCCGACGTGGCGTTGCTGCCCGCAGGCGCCGGCAAGGACGCCATCGTCGACGCGCTCGGACGCCTCAAGGGCGCCGCGCTCCTGCGCGGAGCCCGCGGCTCGCCTCCCGTAGACATCGCAGCGATAGCGGATATCGCCCGCACCGTCGGCGGGCTCCTGATCTCGTCGCCCGAGATCGCCGAGCTGGAGATCAACCCGCTCCTCGCCTACCCGCAAGGCCACGGCGCCCTGGCGCTCGACGCGCTGATCGTGAAGGGGGGTTAACTCGGGGCCTGTACTCGATTTGGGCACACGGCAGAACAGCCCTCACGACTGACGGACTCGCTGCAGCGCAGCGAACGGTGGAGTTCGTGCCAAAGAAGCGGACCAGGTGAGCCGGTGAATGCGACAGAATATAGGCCTCCCTGGTCTGCGCGATCCGGAGGCTCGCCTGCAGCACTTTGCCGCGCTTACGGTGGACCTCCCCCTGCAGGGCCGCAAGGCAGGCACCTTTCGTAGGGGTCGCCTCAATCCCGATTATTGCCTAGGATCAACAAGCCTCGCGCGAACCCACAACCCAATGTAAACCTCCGACATGCATCGTTTCCGTATTTCGCATCCGACAAGAGGGCACCCCTTTGTCCTCCGGCTTAAAGGCTTCTTTGCGCCAAGTGACGATGATCTCATGGGTCTCTGGCAGCTGATCGAGGCCGACGTTACGGTGCGCAAGCGCAGGGACCTGGTGGTCGACGGCTTCGAATATCGCAAGCTGTGTTTCGTCCAGTCCGGGTTCGCGGCCCGGTACAAGTTGCTGCGCAACGGCAAGCGTCAGATCGTGAATTTGATACTGCCAGGCGATGTGATTGGATTGCCTGGAAGCTTTCTCGAGAAGGCATGCTATTCCGTAATCGCCGTCACCGATATGAAGCTCCAGGTATGTTCGATCAACGAGTACGTCAGCCTCTGCTACGCGCGCCCCCAGCTTGCATTGGTGTTGAGCTGGCTCGCCATTCAAGAGTCCATCACATGCGCTGAACACGCCATCAACACGGGCCGCCGCACCCCGCCAGAGAGGCTTGCACATTTGCTGTTGGAGATTTACTCGCGCCTGGAGGCCGTCGGTCTAGCATCCGAACACAGTTTCGACTTGCCGTTCTCGCAGGAAGTCATGAGCGACGTGCTCGGCCTCAGTGTTCCTCATCTCAACAGGACAATGGCAAAACTGCGCAGCGATGGCCTGATCGACGTAGCGGTCCACCGCGTATACTTGGCCGACATTGAAGCGCTCGAAATGCTTGGCCACTTTCAGCCGCTCAAACTTGCGCAGATCCCGCAGGTACGCAGCCCCATCCCCGTTTGACGCCCAAACAGACCCGCTTCTCACAGGCCTGCCCGCCTAGACACCGAGATGACCGTGCAGCGTCCCGGGATGCTCCCGCAGCGCCTGGGCCGTGAACGCATCGACGATGTGGCCGTTGTTGAGGATGTACACGCGATCGGCCAGCGTCATGGCGGCCGTGATGTTCTGCTCCACAAGCAGAATGGTCTGACCCGCTTCCGCGAGCGTGCGACACGTGGCCAGAAGGTCGCGCACGATGATGGGTGCCAGCCCCTCGAACGGCTCGTCGAGCAAAAGGATCTTCGGCGCGCGCACCAGCGCGCGTGCGATCGCCAGCATTTGCTGCTCGCCGCCCGAGAGATCGGTGCCGCGGCTGTGCTGCCTCTCGCGCAGGCGAGGGAACGTTTCCCAGACCCGCTCCAGCGGCCAGCGTCCTTTCGCCGTGAGGCCTGCGAGAACGAGGTTCTCCTCCACGCTCAAACTGCCGAAAATGCGGCGCTCCTCGGGCACCAGCTGCAGACCGAGAGCGGCGATCGCATGCGGCCGCAGGCCCTGCGTCGCGGTGCCGTCGAGCACGATCCTGCCAGAGCGGGACCGGACCAGGCCCATCAACGTTTTGAGCGTCGTGCTTTTGCCGGCGCCATTGCGTCCGAGCAGAGCTACCACCTCGTTCCTGTCAACGTGCAGGGACACGTCGAAGAGAATGTGGCTGTCGCCGTAGTAGCTGTTGATCTTCTCGACTTCGAGGAGGGCGCTCATGCCGCGGCTATACCACCAAGATAGGCTTCCTGCACCAGGCTGTTGCGCTGGATTTCCGCTGGCGTGCCCTCGGCGAGCAGCGCGCCTTCATGCAGCACGGTGATGCGCTCGGCCAACTCGAACACCGCGTCCATGTCGTGCTCGACCACCACCAGCGTGCGTCCTCGACGGATATTCTTGAGAAGCTGCACTGTCTCGCTGCGCTCGCGTGGGCTCATGCCGGCGAGCGGTTCGTCGAGCAGCAACAGAGACGGCGATGAGGCAAGAGCCAGTCCGATCTCCAGCCGCCGCTTCTCGCCGTAGGCCAGCTCGGCCACCGGCAAGTCTGCCCGGCGCGTCAGACCAACCATCGCCAATGTGGCGTCGACCTGTGCCTCGAGCCCCGGCACTCGCTCGATACGGCGGAAGAGGTCGAGCGCGAAGGTGCCCCGCCGCTCGGCCAGCGCCGCGATAACCACGTTCTCGCGCACGGTCAGCTGATTGAAGAGCTGATTGACCTGATAACTCTTGGTCAGGCCCATCTGGCACACCGAGGCGACCTTCTTGCCGGTGATATCGCGGCCGTGGAAGAACACCCGTCCCGATGTCGGCCGCATCTCGCACGTCAGCATTTTGAAGAATGTGCTCTTGCCGGCGCCGTTCGGCCCGATGATGCCCCGCAGCTCGCCGGGCTGGACCGCGAAGTTGATATCCTTGTTGGCGAACAGGCCGCCGAACGACTTGGTCAGGCTGCGTGCCTCCAGGGCCGGGCCGGAAAAGGCGGCCTCCGTGCGCCGGCGTGACGGGCCGACGGTGGCGAGCGGCGCCGCTTCTGCGGGGTCGGGCGCCTCCTCCGGAGCCTCACGCCTGCGACGGCGCTTGAAGAGCCTGGCAACGTCGAAGAATGCCCCGATGATGCCGTGGCGCAGGAAGCAGATCAGAAGCACGAAGATGAAGCCAAGCACCAGCTTCCAGGCGGCGCCGAGGCCGAGCGTCGCCTGCAGGAAGTCCTGCAGGAACAGCCACACCGTGGCGCCGACCAGCGGACCGAACAAGGTGCCGGCGCCACCGATCGCCGTCTGCATCACGAGCTGCCCGGAGGTGTCGAAGACGAAGGCTTCGTAGGGCATGAAGCCTTGCAGCACGCCGAGCAGGCCGCCGGCAAACCCGGCGTAGGCCGCAGCGACGACGAAGGCCGTCAGCTTGTAGCTGTGAATATTGTGGCCGACGGCGGAGGCGCGCAGCGGATTTTCCCGGATTGCGCTGAAGATGGCGCCGACCGGCGAGCGCACAATGCGCAATGCGACGACGATGCCGACGAAGTAGCAGACCGCGAGATATTGATAGAGCGACCATCCGGTCGTGAAGTGGAGCTTGGTGAAGATGAGATGGAGAGTGGGTGTCGGCACGCCGGGCAGCCCGTTCTCGCCGCCGGTCCATTCCGACAACGGGTTGAATTCGAGGTAAAAGAACACCTCCGCTATGGCCACGGTGATCATCGCGAAATAGATGCCGGTGCGGCGCAACGCGACCAGGCCGACCACGTAGCCAGTCGCGGCGGCCGCGATCATGCCGACCACGATCGCCGGCGTGACATACGGAAAGCCGGCCCGCGTCAGCAGATAGGCGGCGACGAAACCGCCGGTGCCATAGAACGCCGATTGGCCGAACGACAGCAGTCCGGTATAGCCGAACAGGATATCGAAGCCGATGCCGAACAGACCCCACACCAGGATGCGGTTCACCGTGTTCGGCGCAAAGCCGAAATAAGGCAGCACCATCGGCGCCAGGATCAGGCCGATTGCCGTCAGAGCCTCTACCAGGAAAGGTCGCCGCTTAAGCATTAGACGAAACCACCTACTCGCGACCTTTGGTGCCCAGCAATCCGTACGGGCGCACCACCAGCACTACAACCATCGCCGCGAACAGCATGACGTAGGCGTATGCAGGATCGAACATCGACGTGATGCTGATGATCTCGCCGGCGATCAACCCGCCGAGCACCGCTCCCGGAAACGAGCCGACGCCGCCGATCACAACGACAACGAAGGTCTGCACCAGGATCGCCTCCCCGACGTCGGGGGCGATCGCCACGACCGGTGCGTTGACGATGCCGGCAAAGCCTGCCGCCATCGCGCCGATCCCGAACACCAGCGTGAACATCTTGTAGACGTCGATGCCCAGCGCATCGACCATCGCGGAATCCTCAATGCCGGCGCGCACCACCAATC
>JBAPMW010000463.1:0-3881 GCA_049278815.1 Hyphomicrobiaceae bacterium | reverse complement strand
CATACTGGTAGCCACCGATGGATCCGACTTGGCGGAGCGCGCCGCGTCGCCGGGCCTTGAGCTCGCCAGGCTCCTCGGCGCAAAAGTGACCGCCGTGACCGTAACGGAGCCTTGGACAGCCCTGGTCGCTGGCGAGGCCGCGTTTGGGTTTCCGCGCGCAGACTACGAGAAGGGCGTCATCGAATTGGCAACCAGCGTCCTCGCCCGGGTTGCAGACATGGCAAAGGCGGCAGGGATCCACTGTGCGACCGTGCACATAAAGGATCATTTTCCCGACGAGGGGATCATCGCCGCAGCGAAGGACAACGCCTGCGACCTGATCGTCATGGCCTCGCACGGGCGCCGTGGAATCGCCAGACTTCTACTCGGCAGCGTGGCATCGAGAGTAGTGGCGCTCAGCCCGGTGCCAGTGCTGGTCTGCCGCTGATCGAGCCGGCCAGGAGGGAAACTATCATGCACTGTCGCACTCCGCTGCCTTGATCTTTTGCTTGGCGCTGTTCGCGCCGGCGTTGCGGGCAGAAAGCACTGAGCCGGAGATCTATTTCTTCTGGTCCGCCAGCTGTCCCTACTCGAAGGCGGCGCGGACGTTCCTGGCCGCCGCGCAAATCAAGAATCCGCACCTGCGCATCCGCGATTTTGAGGTCGATGAGAGCGCCGCCAACATGAGGCTGCTGGGCCGGCTGTACGAGAAGATCGGCATGCCCGCGTTCTGGGTGGTGCCGGTCGTCGTCGCTCGCTTTGCTGCCAGGCTCACTGTAGCCGCGCTCTTGGCCACCTTGGGATACCGCCTACGGGAATTGCTCAGAAAACATCGCGCCCATATCGCCCAGCGCGACAGTGTTGCCTGGCCCAGCGTACCCTGAGCGATCACGGCCGACGGGACAAAGTGGCTGCCACCCGCGTCTGCTCAGACACACTCATTCTTGCAACGATCCGACCAGGCCCCGCGTGCTTTACAGCGTTGGTAATCAGCTCGGTCGTCAGCAGCGCGATGCGCACAGCGTGATCCGTCGCGTCGTCCACCAGCATCGTGACGCGGTCCTCGTAGATGCCCTGCGGCTGGGGCCCGGCCACGCTGGAGCCGTAGCGCACCCAATTGCCGCCCTCGAACTTCAGCATGTCGTGATAGATCGACGGCTGCTTTGCCGGCCACCGATAGCGAAAGAGCATGTCGCGCCCGTTGTAGGCGGCCTTCACCTGCAACGGCATGGTCAGCTCTTTCGGGATGTAGATGTTGCGCGCGATATCGTTGGTAACGACCCCGGTCCCATGGGTCAGCCACGACAGGCCGAGCGCGCCAAGGAAGATGGCGACCGAGAGATAAAGCAATGCTCTTCTCATGACGAGTCCTCCCTTGGCGGACGAGCGCCGTCGAGCAATCGAGCCAGTGTGGATGCCTACGCCCCTCGGCGAGCCTGCATATTGATCTTCGTCAATCTGTGCTTGCGATCTGAATGTCAGATGCCGCTCAGCACTGAGCGGCACATTGCCGATGTCATGATTGGGCACGTGATGCAGGTGGAAGCCAGCGCGGCGGGCCGGCTGTGCGCGCCGCAACTGTCGGTGAGGACGATACCGGAGTACCTGCAGCGCTACTATTGGTGGGCCTATATCCACCCCAACGCGGTGCGGTTGTTCGAGCGTCAATGGCTCGTCAACGCCATACTCTTGGGCAACCTTGCGCGGCTGCGCGACGCGGTGCTGGACGAGCTCGGGTCGCCGATTCGTGGACGGACTGAACCGCCCCGGGTTTGTCGGAGGCTCCAGATCTTGAGAGATTGGAGCTATGGCGAATCACAGGACGTCCCAGAACTTCTCGGCCGAGGTGCGTGAGCGCGCGGTGCGGATGGTGTTAGAGCACCGCACGGAGCACACATCGCAATGGGCGGCGATCACCTCGATCGCGGCCAAGATCGGCTGCACAGCGCAGACGCTGTCGAACTGGATCAAGCAGGCCGAGCGCGACCAGGGCAAGCGGCCCGGCGCGAGCACTGACGAGCGCGAGCGCATCAAGGCGCTGGAGCGGGAGAACCGCGAGCTGCGCCAGGCCAACGAGATCCTGCGCAAGGCCAGCGCGTATTTTGCCCAGGCGGAGCTCGACCGCCGATGGAAGCCATGATCAGCTTCGTCGATGCGTACCGAGACGACCACGGGGTCGAGCCGATCTGCAAAGTGCTTGCGATCGCCCCGTCGACATACCACGCCCACGTCGCCCGCCGCGCCAAGCCGGAGACAGCACCGGCGCGTGTCAAGCGCGACACCACGCTCAGCGTCGAGATCAAAAGGGTTTTCAATGAGAACTTCCAGGTCTACGGCGTGCGCAAGGTCTGGCGGCAATTGCTGCGGGAAGGCTACGACGTGGCCCGCTGCACGGTGGCGCGATTGATGAAGAAAATGGCTCTGCAAGGGGCGATCCGCGGCCGGCGGGTGCGCACGACGGTGAGCGACAAGGCGGCGCCCTGCCCGCTCGATCACGTCAATCGCCGGTTCAGGGCGCCACGGCCGAACGCGCCCTGGGTCTCGGACTTCACCTACGTCGCGACGTGGACCGGCTTCGTCTACGTGGCGTTCGTCATCGACGCCTACGCGCGGCGCATCGTCGGCTGGCGCGTGTCGCGGTCGGCGCACGCCGGCTTCGTGCTGGACGCGCTGGAGCAGGCCCTGCACGAGCGCAAACCCGTCTCCGGCGGCCTCGTCCATCACTCCGATCGCGGCGTCCAGTACGTCTCGATCAAGTACACGCAGCGCTTGGCCGAGGCCGGCCTTGTGCCGTCCGTGGGCAGCGTCGGCGACAGCTACGACAATGCGCTCGCCGAGACGATCAACGGGCTCTACAAGGCCGAGGTAATCCATCGGCGCGGGCCGTGGCGCTCGCTCGAGGCGGTCGAGTACGCCACGCTCGAATGGGTCGACTGGTTCAACAACCGCAGGCTACTGGAGCCGATCGGCCATGTGCCACCGGCTGAAGCCGAAGCCGCCTACTTCGCAGCCCTGGAGGAAGCCGCAGCACTCGCAGCCTGACTCAAACCAACCAGCCTCCGAGGAACTCGGGACAGTTCAGACGTTACAGGTGGCTTGCGTTCACGGCGACTTCTCCGTCCGGCTCGCCGAGCGCGTCGCAACGGGCGGTTCATTGGAGGTCGTCGACGTGCTCCCCATTCAGCTGCAGAATCTGCGCCGGAAGCTTGCCGCCTCCGCGCCCGTCGCTCTGCATCAACGCAACTCGACGGCGCTTGGCTTCGCTGATGCCACCTATGACCAGGCCGTCATCTTCTTCCTCCTGCACGAGCAGCCGCCGCTCGTGCGCAAGCAAACGATCGCTGAGCCCTTCGGGTGATGAAGCCGGGTGGCAAGCTTGTCGTCGTCGACTATCACCGGCCCGGCTACCTCCATCCTCTCCGCTACCTGCTGTGGCCTGTCTTGCGGGCGCTGGAACCCTACGCCCTCGACCTGTGGGACCATGACATCGTCAAGTGGTTTCCCGCTGTGGCCCGGCTCTCGGCGATCGGAAAACAGACATTCTATGGAGGCCTGTACCAGAAGTTGATTGTGACTGCGCCTTGATCCAGCAGTGCAGTGCGCAGCCCTGATCAGGAGGGGTGAGACGGCAGCTCCGGGTCTTGCGTCACGAGCATCGCCGGTCCAAACGGTGCTGCGCAACTCCACTGGAGATGAAGGAGGGCCCTTCGGGTTCGGCGATCAGGTCGTCGATTCCAAGCCACCGCGAGCGGCTGTGGTCAAAAGCCATGGTCGTGCGCATCGCTGAAAAGTCGTCAAAATAATCCCGGCAGGCCCGATCTCATTTGGCATTGAGCCAAATCAAATCGACCCCGCGTGTTGACCTGCATCAAAGGATGATGCGCCCGAAGGGTGAAGGTTAA
>JBAPMW010000462.1:0-3974 GCA_049278815.1 Hyphomicrobiaceae bacterium | reverse complement strand
TCACGGCCCACGACGTCATGAGCAAGGGCATCCTCTATTGCAACGACACCGAGGACCTGGAGGATGCGCTGCGCATCATGGAGCAGAAGCAGGTGCGCCGGCTGCCGGTCATCAACGACAAGAAGCGCATGGTCGGCATGCTGAGCCTCGGCGACATCGCGCATGCGGCCTCGCATGAGCTGTCAGGCGAGGTGACAGCCGCCGTCTCCGCGCATCATGCGTGACGACCGCCGCCGCTTTGCGCGCGCTGCGCGCGAATTCCAGATCTGCACTATGACCGCGGCCATAGACGAGATTGCGCAGATTGATCGCGGCTCGCAAGCCGAATCGCGGCCTCGGCGACATAGCAACGCTGCCGGCGTTTCTGCGCTGGCGCGCTGCGCAGACGCCTCTTGGAGTGGGCGGCTACGCGCCGACCACCTTCGGAAACAGGCTGACGTGATCGACAACTTTCTGGACGCCGGCCACGCCTTCCACGAGGACCCGCAAGGCGCGATGCTGCTCTTCGGAATCCACAGCGCCCCAAAGCTCGACCACACCACCCTTCACAGCGAGGTTGATGAAAGCCGGTTCGAGCCACGGCTGGGACGTGATCTCATGCCAAATGGCCTTCTGCAAAGCCCCATTCTCAGGCCTTGCGGCCAGCGCGGCGACCGCGACCTCTGCCAGCTTGCGCACGAGGTCGGCGCGGCTGATCATGCCGACGAGATGGCCCTCGGACATCACGGGTACCTGCCTGATGCGATGCGCATCGAGAACGTCGGCGACCTCGGCGAGACTCGCGTCCTCGGGGACCGACACGACGAAACGCGTCATGACATCCTCGGCTCGCAGTCCATGGCTCTTGATGTACTCGCGCGCGCCTTGGCATCCGGATCAGCGAACACCTCGAGCCACCACTTGCGCCTCTTCTCGGTGCCGGTTTCCCTGCGGCGCGCGAGATCGGTCTGGCTCACGATACCGAGAAGGTGCTTGCCTGAAACGACGGGCACGGCGCTGATGCGGTGGCGGACGAAGATTGCAGCGATCTCGCCGACCGTTGTGTCCGGACTAACGGTGACCACGTCGCGGGTCATGACCTCACGCGCTTCCATGGCATTACCTCCATTGCACAGGAACGCCGGTTGCCATCCTCGGCGGATCGGCGACCGATCAGCCTTGACCTGGGTCAACTCGAACGGCGCGACGGCGTTGCAATGGGCGGGGCCGCGCGGCGCTGCGACCGGCCGGAGGGGACAAGCACACGGCGACCGCGGTTAACGGTTACATGCACCAGAGCATTTTAGCCGCTGGGACCTCTTCCGAACGTATGCGGGGTGCCCGAAGCCACGAATTGGCACTCTACGGCCACGTTGGCCGTGCTGGCGGGACTCTGGGGCGCCTCCGCGAAAGAAAATGAAAGGGATCAAGTAGCACCGGTGGTGCAACGGCTTGCCGCGGCAACCCATGTACCAACTTCGGGGTGCGTGATGGCAGCGGCTTTCTATTGACGGCGGTCAAAGCAGGCTAGGGCGAGGAGCCGTTAACGATCTCAAAACCCCAGTGTCACGACGCATCGGAGAATGGCGATGTCGTACAAGACCATACTGGTCCACTGCAATGACAGGCGCCGCATTGAGAAGCTGCTGGCGCCGGCCGCGAGCTTGGCGGAGATGTTCCAAGCGCATCTGATCGGCCTCTCGGTGGTGCCGCCGGTCGTCATCGTCCCGGCGCCGGCTGCGCTCGGTCCGCCGGTTATCGTCGATGCCCATTGTGAGCTCTATCGGGCCGAGAATCCCGCCATGCAGGCGGCATTTGAGGCGGCAACCCGCGGTCGCGGGTTCGTGGCCGAGTGGCGCGACGACGACGCCGGCGCTTTCGGCGTGGCCGACTGCCTCCTCCCCTACGCCCACGCAGCCGATCTCGTGGTCGCCAGCCAGACCGACCGGGCGTGGCCCGGATCGGACCGGCTCGATATCGCCGACCGGCTAGCCATGGAAAGCGGCCGGCCGGTGCTGATTGTCCCCAATGCCGGCGTGCACAGCCACGTCGGAGAGCGGGTGCTGGTGGCCTGGAACGGCCGGCGCGAGGCTGCGCGGGCCTCTTTCGATGCGCTGCCGATCCTGCGCGGCGCCAAAGACGTCAAGGTGGTCTGGGTCAATCCACAGTCGGAGCGCGAACGTGCGCGGGACATTCCGGCAGCGGATATCTGCACGGCGCTGGCAAGACATGGCGTCAAGTGCGAGACAACCGAGCAGATTGCACCCCGCGGCGGGGTCGGCGAAACGCTGATGGCCTGCGCCGATGAGATGAGCGCCGATCTTCTGGTGATGGGCTGCTACGGGCACGCGCGGCTTCGCGAGCTCGTATTCGGCGGCGCCAGCCGGCACGTGCTGAGCCACATGACGACCCCCGTGCTGATGTCGCACTGACCGCAGGGCGTACCGGCGGTGCTCGGGGCGCCGGCGCTTGGGTCGGGTCCAAACAGGCCGATGGGAGAAGACCGATGCAGACGTCAGGGCCGACCGGCCCAATGCCGATGCGTGCGACCGAAGGGCCAGAGCTTGGGCGCTTCTGGGTCGGACTGGTCCTATCGACTATGGCAGTGCTCTACGTCGGGTCAGCTCAGGCAGCGACCCTGCTCGACAGGCTGATGGGCTCGTGGTCCGGCTCCGGACAGATCAGATACGACGACGGCCAGTCGGAGGGGGTCAGGTGCTCAGCGTACTATACTGGAGGCAGTGACAGGCTCCGCTTGGCAATCCGTTGCCGGAGCGACAGCACCGAGGTCGAGATCCGCGGCCTCTTGACACGGCAGGGCGAGACGCTTGCCGGCACCTGGGAGGAGCGCACCTTCAACGCCTCAGGGGAGGCCAGCGGGCGCATTGCAGGGGATAAGATGAGCCTCTCCGTGAGCGGCGGCGGCTTCTCAGGATCGATGACGGTGGCGTATGCCGGCTCGCGCCAGGTCGTCACGATCTCCACCCAGGGCATCAGGATGCGAAGCGTCAATGTGACGCTCGCCAAGGGTTGAGCCGAAATCCGGGCGCGCTGCGCGTTTGCGCAAGTCTGACTTTGAGCCTTGGCCGGAGGCGGCTCGTTTCTCTTATGCGCCGCCAATGAGAATCCCGGCGGCGAGGACCAGGGCGCCACCCAGGACAACCTGGAAAGCCGCGCGGAAGAAGGGCGTCTCCATGTATCGGTGCTGAACCAAGACGATGGCCCACAGCTCGATGAAGACGACAATCAATGCGACTGTTGTTGCCGTCCAGAATTCGGGGATCAGGTAGGGGAGGGCGTGGCCCAATCCGCCAATGGCGGTCATCACGCCCGACGCCAGCCCGCGCTTCCAGGGCGAGCCCCGCCCGGAAAGCTTCCCGTCATCGTGGACGGCTTCCGTGAAACCCATGGAGATGCCGGCACCGATCGAAGCCGAGAGACCGACAAGAAACGTGGTCCACGGGTTGTGCGTGGCGAAGGCCGTGGCAAAGATCGGGGCCAGCGTAGATACCGATCCGTCCATCAAGCCGGCAAGTCCTGGCTGCACCCACGTCAAGATGAACTGGCGACGGGCAAGCAAATCCTCCTTCGCCCGCTCGGCGTCGCCCAGGTGTTGCTCCGTGAGCTGTCCCGCTGCCGCCTCATGGCCTGCCTCGGCGCGTGCCAGATCGCCGAGCAGCTTGCGGGTTTCGGCATCGGTCGCGCGAGCTGCCGCAGCCGAATAGAACTGTTGCGCTTGGCGCTCCATGTCGGCGACCTCCTGCCGGATCCGATCGAGACCCAGGTTCTCGATCAGCCAGACGGGGCGGCGGGCATAGAAGTCAGAGACGTGCTCTCGTCGCAATGGAACGACGAAGTCACCAAACCGGCGCCGGTAAACATCGATCAGCCGGCGCCGGTGCTCATCCTCCTCTGCGGTCATGCCGTCAAAAACGGCAGCGCTACCAGGGAAGTCGGCGCGCAGTTTGGCAGCATAGGCCGCATAGATCCGACTG
>JBAPMW010000461.1:0-2786 GCA_049278815.1 Hyphomicrobiaceae bacterium | reverse complement strand
CTCGCTGATCGATGACCTGACACACGATGTCTATGTCCAGCTCTGGAGCAACGACTTTCGCGTCCTGCGCCAGTGGCAGCGTGAGCATCCCTTGCGGGCCTATCTGGGCACAGTCGCCACGCGTCTGGTGTGGGACCGGCTCGGGCGGCTCCAGCCCGTGTGGGAGCTGGTCGATGAGGACCCGTTCGCTGTGGCAGGCCCGGAGCCATGCGACTTTGCACCGACACCCGAGGACGAGGCGGTAGCCAATGAGATCCTGTGCATCGTGCGTGATGCATTAGGGCGGCTCGACTCAAAGCAGTGCCACGTCTTGGGGCTGCGCTTCGTCCGCGACCTCAGCTACCGCGAGATCGGCGACGCACTGGGCATCACCTCCAATAACGCCGGGGTGCGCATCAACCGGGCGCTGGCGCGCCTGAAGGCGGCGCTCCCGCATCTCATCGACAACGCGGATCGCTTGGCTTCATCGGCGCCAGAAGCCCCGGTGTAAGAAACTCCGCGGTTCCTCCCTCATAGAGAGCAGCAGGGGAGGAACCGCTTGACCCACCGCACCATGTCTCGCCCGTCGCTCCGTTTGCCCGCGTTGCAGCGACGGGGCCGCTAGCGGCCGCGAGCGGCGCACAGTGCGCCGCCCTCACGCGAAGTCGAGACGAAAGACCGGTCCTCGGCGGGCGGTCCTCCCCTGCGCATTGGCGAAACCAATCTCGGAGATGCTCATGCTTGCTGCCCTCCTGGACAAAGTCTCGCTCGGCACTCCGAGCGCCTATCGCAACCTCACCTTGACCCCGATCCTTCTGAAGGACGGACCGCTGTCCTCAGTCGAGCCACTGTCCGCGGAGGAGGCCCTCGCTGCAGGCACCTTGCGGGTATCGGAGGTCTCCGCAGAGGGCCACGTGCCTGAGCTGCGGGTGAGCAACTCGGGCGAGGCGCCCGTGCTCATTCTCGACGGCGAGGAGCTGGTCGGCGCCAAGCAGAACCGCATCGTCAACGTCACCATCCTGGTGCCGCCGCACTCCGAGATCGTTATCCCGGTGAGCTGCATTGAGGCAGGGCGCTGGGGCTATTCGCGACCGGGCTTTGCCGCTGCAGGGCGCGTGCTCAACCCCGAGATCCGCTCCCGCAAGGCGGAGGCGGTCACCAGAAACTTAAAGGAGAAGCGCATGCGCTTCTCCGACCAGCATGCCGTGTGGGACGGCGTCGACAAGATGCTCTACGCCCTCGGGGCGGCGTCGCCGACGCGGGCCCTCAGCGACGGCTTCGAGGAGCGCGTCAACGCCATCAGCGACTACGTTGCCGCGTTCGAGCTTCAACCCGGCCAAGTTGGGGTCCTCTATCGAATCGGCGGAGTGCTCGCCGGTCTCGATCTCTTCGCCTCGGAGCGCACGTTCGCTTGGGCATTCGCCAAGCTGGCACGCGGATCGGCCCTCCAGGCCCTCGCCGGCGGCTACGAGAAGGACAGCCGCCCGTCCCTGGACGAGCCCGCCTTCCTGCGTTCTGCCCTCACGGCCCCTGCCGACCGCTTCCCCGCCGTCGGCCTCGGTGAGGAGCTGCGCATCGACACCGACGCCATCGGCGGCGGTGCGCTCCAGGTCGACAACGGCCTGGTCCACCTGTTTGCGTTCGCTCGTGCCTCGGCGCGCCGACCGGCGTAGCGGCAGCCGGGCTCGCGACCGGGCGGCTGCGCCGCCAAGAATGCAGTCCTGCGCGCGGCCACTCGGCGCGCCAACGTGACAGGTTGAGCCTTGGTCGAGGTTAGTTGCAGACTGGGCGCGCGAAGGCGTTGGCGAGCAAGGCAAAAGTTGGGCTAATGAGCATGTCCAAGAGCGCGCAGAAGGCGAGCGGCGACCGCGCCAGGTGCGATGGGCCAATCAACGACTTCCTCGTCTTCGCTAAAGGGCTGACGATCAAGAGTGCGGCGACGCGCCTGCAGAAGCTGGCGGCCGGGCCGGACGCTTCGCGTTTCGCCGAGAGGCTGGTGCAGGAAGCCTTCGACGGGTCTGCCCATGCTGTGACCTGCATGAGCCTCATCGGCCGTTTCGGGGGTGACCCCGGTTGGCGTGCCAGGCTTAAGGCCGTCGCCAGCCCTGGTGCCGTGTCACTCCCGCCGGATGGCTTGTCGACCACGCAGCTTGCGTCAGTAGCGAACGGCCTCCTTCTGATCGCACCAGGGCAGGCGCTTCCGTGGATTGCCCGCGCGTACCTTCGCTTGAAAGACGCTTCGGCTACTCGGACGGCTCTACAGACACTCTTAGCCGAAGCCGCACCGTCCTCCCTTGCGCTGACAGGGGCACTGGCGGACGCCCTCGGCGCGCTGGAGGCGGCCGGTCAGAGGGTCACCAGAGGCACCGCGACCCGATGTGCCGAAACGCTGGAGCAGCACGCCCGCCGGTATGCCTCTTCCGGCGAGGCGGCAACACCGAGCCCGCTTGCACGCCTAGCAGATGTCGCCGACCGGGCCGACATGGCGCGGGTGGTTTCGGCCCTCGTACTGGCGCAATCGGGACATGCGCCTGCCCCAGGCGCCAACGGCGCAGCCGCGACAAACGCCACCGGCCTAGTCGAGAAGACCGGAGGCAAGGAAAGCGTGGCCGGTGAGCTGCCCGGTGTTCCATTGCAGGGGGGCTCGAAGTCTACTGAGGAGCCCGCAAGCGGTGGCAACTCGAACATAAAGCAGGCCATCGCCCAGGCCGCCTGGAGCGAGGCCGACGAGGCGCTCGGCCGTGCCCTGCAGGACATGGACTTTCTCGACCGGTCTTTCGAGAATCTGGAAAGGGCCGCGCAAGGAG
>JBAPMW010000460.1:0-1649 GCA_049278815.1 Hyphomicrobiaceae bacterium | reverse complement strand
GGGCTGCAGCGGCGGGCGCCGGGACAGCGGGAGCCGCCGCCGGAGGCGGCGGGGCGGCCTTGGCCTCGGGCCCCTCGTAGGTGGCCTCCAGGTCGATCACGTCGCGCAGCAGGATCTTGGCGATGTTGAGCTCGTCGCGCCAGATGATGATGGCCTGGAAGGTGAGTGGGCTCTCGCACAGGCCGGCGATCATCGCCTCGCGGCCGGCCTCGATGCGCTTGGCGATGGCGATCTCGCCCTCGCGCGAGAGCAGCTCCACCGAGCCCATGTCGCGCAGGTACATGCGCACCGGATCGTCCGTGCGGTCGGCCGGCTCCGCGCGCGCGGCGGTGGTCGCAGGCAGGCTGGGGGCGACGAGCGCGCGCGCGCCGTCGTCCTCGTCGGCGTCGTCGCCGGCGTCCTTCTCGACGCTGCTCTCCTCGGCCTCCTCGCTCTCGACCACGGTGATGCCCATGTCGGACATCATCGCCAGGATGTCCTCGATCTGGTCAGGCGAGAACTCCTGCGAGGGCAGCACCGCGTTAAGCTGGTCGAGCGTGACGAAGCCGCGCGCCTTGGCGGTCTTCATCAGCCGCTTCACGGCGGCATCGGACAGGTCGAGGAGCGGCGCATCCTTCTCGTGCGCATCACCTTGCGGTGCGGTCTGCTCTTCGGCTCGGGCTGCGTTTGCCATCAGGGTCACTCTCCGGAGCGCGTGGGCCGCGCAGTCAGGGTGAAGCGCGTTCGTTCAGATTCGGTGCAAGACGGCAGGCCCTGTGCCGCCACGACAGACGCTCGCAAAGGAAAGCGTCCGCGTGCGACGAGAGGCCCCGCCACGCCGGGTGTTTGCACATTGAGGGCCCACGGTGCTCCAAGGCGCGAAGGCAGGTCCGGTTTGGCTCACTTTGCCTTCATCTGGGGCCGCGGCAACGCATACACAACTCCTTGGCGCCTTGCCAGTGTTTCCTTGCGGTATCAACGCCGAAGCGCGGGAGAATATTCCCGCGTGTGTCCGCCAGAACGCTCTATCCAGAACGCTCTATCCACTGTCTGCTATTCCCCGGCCGGTGTGTCATTTCCACCATCGTGTCGACGATCGTGTCGCGACCATTGGCGGCCACGCGGTCTCTTGCGCCCACACCTTTTTTTGACCGACGTTCAGTTCTCGTTCAGCGACGGCGTCTCTGCCAGGCTGCGGGCAAGGCGGTCCTGCAGCTCCACGATCCGCTCCCAGGCCTCCTCGCTCTGCTCCATGCCCCAGGCGCGCTCGGCGAGCTTCAGCTCCAGCGGCAGGGCCACCTGCATCTGGTGCAATGCCGAGGTGTGGCGCCAACCCGCTTCCGCCTCGCTGGCACCTGCCTCCGGACGCGCAAACTTGTCGCTGGTCTGTGCCATCGCCCGGTCAACCGCGGCAACGGCGACATCAAGCCCGCAGGCGCTGAGATGGGAGCGCACGGTGGCGTGATCAAGAGGGACGCCGTCGGCAAGGAGGGTGAGCAGGGCCTCCTTGAGCCGCTGCAGCGGCCGGGAGGTGAGCGTGAGGCCGGCCACGTCCTCGCAGTGGCTCTCCAGCAGCCGAGGGTGATTGAGGAGTGCGGCCACCAGGAGGACCTCGCGCGGAGGCATGGCAGCGGCATGCTCCGACAGCTCGTTGCTGCGGGCGACGAGGC
>JBAPMW010000459.1:0-2139 GCA_049278815.1 Hyphomicrobiaceae bacterium | reverse complement strand
GGCACTTTGTGGGCAGCAAAGTTTGCAGCAAAATCAGCCGCTTACGTCTCGGTGCGATCTTGCACCCTACAGTACACGGCCCCCTAAGCCCCATCCTTCTTCCTCGCGCCCTTCAGCCCCATCATTTCCGGCACGGTCGCGGCGATGCTCTCCACCAGCACCGCCCGCGTGGCGGACTTGTATTTCTCGCTGTGCACCGCCTGCGGCGTCGCCGGCCACCAAGTGCGGTCGAGCTTGCGGTGGGGCGCGTTGACGACGTTGCCGATGGAGCCGCCGATGGAGAAGCCCGGCCGCCGCCAGAGCAGGCGCTCGAAGGTGCGGCCGTCATAGAGGTGGACCGTCGTCGCCGCATAGAGCGTGACATTGTCGGGGTTGATGGCGCCGCCGCCCTCGACCATGCCAATGCCGGCGACCGTCTGGTTGGTGCTGCCGAACGGCACGCCGGCGCGGATGATGACGACATAGAGGTCGCAGTTGGCCGACCCGGCGAGCTTGCGCACGATGCCCTGCAATGTCGCATCGGAGTCGCCGAAAGGCGCCGGCTTCTCGTAGACTGCGAAGGCCCCCTGGGGGACGGCAATCCGCTTCACCGTGAAGCGCTTGGCTAGCACCGCACTCACCCGGCCGGCCACGGCGTCGTCGAGGAGCCGATGGGAACCTCCTTGAGCTCGTTGCCGAACACGGTGATGCCGACCTTCTGCAGGGCGAACTTGCTGCCGACGGCGGAGATCACGCCGACCGTCCTGGCCTGCGCGACACTCTTCGACCCTTCGGTCGTTAACCCACCGAGGGCGCTGCCTGCGCAACCGCCCAGCACCACCAGCAGCAGGAGAACGACAATGCTTCGGTACATGATGTCCCCTACGTATTGCGCTCCAAAGGGCAACCGATAGCGACAGATTCGGCCGTACAACGGGCGCAGGCCCGCAGCCGCACACTTTTTGCACAGGGTGCTGCGCTTTGGTCACGCGCGGGCCTGCCAGCGGGCCAACCAGCGACCAACGCGGGCAAGGCTTGAGAAAGACCGCCCCCGGCGCTACAAGGCGCGCCAACTCCCCATGGATCCCGCGAGAAGGACGAAGGCCGGTGGCCAATCCCCAATACGTCTATCACATGAGCAAGCTCTCCAAGACTTACCCGGGGGGCAAGCAGGTGCTGAAGGACATCTCGCTGTCGTTCTTCCCCGGCGCCAAGATCGGCGTGGTGGGCCTGAACGGTGCGGGCAAGTCGACGCTGCTCAGGATCATGGCGGGCGAGGTCGAGGACTTCGTCGGCGAGGCCTGGGCGGCCGAGGGCGTGCGCGTGGGCTATCTGGCCCAGGAGCCCGAGCTCGACCCCTCCAAGGACGTGCTCGGCAACGCCATGGAGGGCGTGGCGGAGAAGAAGGCGCTGGTGGACCGCTACAATGAGATCGCCGCCAACTACTCCGACGAGACCGCCGACGAGATGGCCAGGCTCCAGGACGTGATCGAGGCGCAGAACCTGTGGGATCTCGACACCCAGGTGGAGCAGGCGCTCGACGCGCTGCGCTGCCCGCCCGGCGACGCCGATGTCGCCAAGCTCTCCGGCGGCGAGAAGCGCCGCGTGGCGCTGTGCCGGCTGCTGCTCGCCAGGCCCGACATCCTGCTCCTGGACGAGCCCACCAACCATCTCGATGCAGAATCAGTCGCGTGGCTGGAGCGCTACCTGAAGGAGTATGCCGGCTGCATCATGCTGGTGACGCACGACCGCTACTTCCTCGACAACATCACAGAGTGGACGCTGGAGCTCGATCGCGGCCAGGGCGTGCCCTACAAGGGCAACTATTCGAGCTGGCTGGAGCAGAAGGCCAAGCGCCTGGAGGTCGAGAAGGGCCAGGAGGAGGCCAAACAGCGCACCTTGAGGCGCGAGCTGGAGTGGATCAGGTCCAGCCCCAAGGCGCGTCAGGCCAAATCCAAGGCGCGCATCCAGGCCTACGACAAGCTGGCCGAGGAGGCCGCGCGCGAGCAGACCGGCAAGGCGCAGATCCAGATCCCGCCGGGGCCCAGGCTTGGAGGCGTGGTGGTGGAAGTGGAGGGCCTGTCGAAGGCGTTCGGCGACCGGCTGCTGATCGACGAGCTGTCGTTCAAGCTGCCGCCGGGCGGGATCGTCGGCGTGATC
>JBAPMW010000458.1:0-1584 GCA_049278815.1 Hyphomicrobiaceae bacterium | reverse complement strand
GGTATCTGCGCCGGCGCCGGATCGATCACCTTGACCAGCGACTTGCGGCCGGCCTCGGCGTCCATCACCTGGCCGAACAGCTTGGCCGGCAGGTCGAGATAGACGCCGCCGGGGCGGCCCGAGACGGCCGCACGGATGGCGCGTGCCACGCCGATGCCGATGTCGGCGGCATGCAGCACGCGGAAGGCGGCCTTGCACAGCGGCTTGGCGATGGCGAGCTGGTCCATCTCCTCGTAGTCGCCCTGCTGCAGATCGACGATCTCGCGCTCCGACGAGCCCGAGATCAGGATCATCGGGAAGCAGTTGGTGGTGGCGTTGGCGAGCGCGGTGAGGCCGTTCAGGAAGCCGGGCGCCGACACCGTCAGGCAGATGCCGGGCTTCTTCGTCAGGAAGCCGGCGATCGAGGCCGCGTTGCCGGCGTTCTGCTCGTGGCGGAAGGAGACGACGCGGATGCCTGCAGCCTGCGCCATGCGGCCAAGGTCGGTGATCGGGATGCCGGGCACGCCGTAGATCGTATCGATGCCGTTGAGCTTGAGCGCGTCGATGACGAGATGGAAGCCGTCCGTCAGCTCCTGCCCTGCGTTCGCATCGATGCTTTGTATTGTCGCGGACATCTCGTTGCCTCCCACCAGCTCTTTTCCATTTGCGTGCGGCTCTGGCGCTTTAGAGCGCCTTGGCCACCCGATGGCTGCTCGAAACCACGCAGGCATCTTTCGCCTTCCTCATCTCTGTCCTCAGCCGCCAACGCCCTCTCGCTCCCTGCGCCGCCGCGACGCTCAACCCAGCGAGACGTAGCGCTCGACGTGGTCCCGGAGCCGCAGCGTGTGCTCGCGCACCAGCCGCTCGGCGCTGTCGGCGTCGCGCGCCTCCAGAGCGTTCACGATCTCCTTGTGATCGACGATCGACTGCCTGGCACGGTCCTGCTCGAAGATGGTGCGCTGCCGGATGGCGCGCACATGGAAGAACAGGCCGTCGGTGATCTCGGCGATCAGCGGGCACTTGCCGAGCGCGATGATCGCCTGATGGAACTTGATGTTGGCATCCGAGTACTCGCCCATCTTGGTGGCGATCTTGTCCTGCGAGAACTGGTCGACCAGGGTGTGCAACCCGGTCAGCTCGCGCCCGCTCGCCTCCTTGGTGGCCAGCCGTGCCGCCATGCTCTCCAGCGCCGCCCACACCGTGATCATGTCGAGGATCTCGGCCTTGGTCTTGCGCACGATGAAGATGCCGCGGCGGGCCACGATCCTGACGAGGCCCTCCTGGTCGAGCTGTGCCAGCGCCTCGCGCAGCGGCGTCCGGCTCACGCCGAAGCGCTGCGACAGATCGCGCTCGTCGAGCCGCAGCTCGGCGTCATCGGCGTAGATGTTCATGTTCATGATGGCGGCCTTGAGCGCCTCGTAGGCGCGTGCCTTGAGGCTCAGGCCTTCGCCGATGGGAGCAATCTTTAGTTGCCTATCTGGCACGTGGCATCACTCACGGCAGGTACGCCGCACGCGTTGGTTTCTGGTATACCATACACCACAGGCAACCAAGCGGCAAGTCGCTGTTTGCAATCTGGCGCGGTCCGGTGGACAAAGAGAACGG
>JBAPMW010000457.1:0-1662 GCA_049278815.1 Hyphomicrobiaceae bacterium | reverse complement strand
AAGCACGCGTTGCGGGCGCTCCACGAACGCTATGAGAAGATCGTACTCGGCGGTGCTGAGCGGCACGACCGTGGCGTCATCGCGGATGAGCTCGCGCCGGTGCGAGTCCAGGAGCCACCGCTCGAACCAGTATTGGCTGGGACGCTCGGCGGGATCGGGTGACGGTCCACGTTCGCGGCTGCGCCGCAGGACCGCCCTGATGCGCGCGACAAGCTCGCGGCTGCCGAACGGCTTGGGCAGGTAGTCGTCGGCGCCGATCTCCAGGCCGATGACCCGGTCCACCTCCTCGCCCTTGGCGGTCAGCATGATGATTGGGATCCCCGATTGTGCCCGCAGGCTCCGGCAGAGGGACAGGCCGTCCTCCCCGGGCAGCATCAGGTCGAGCAGGATCAGATCGATGCGGTTGTCGGCGAGGACCTGGCGCATGGCGCGTCCGTCGCCCGCAACGCTGACACGGAACCCCTCCTTGGCCAGCACCCGGGAGACCAGCTCGCGGATCTCGCTATGGTCATCAACAACGAGAATGTGGGGTGCGCTCGGCATGAAGAAGATATAGGCGACCGCGTGAGTACGTTTGCGCGAAATGTGTGTCGAAGTGTTGCCGCGGCGGCTTTCGACATACTTTGTCACAGATCGGGCCGCGCCTGAAAAACTTCAGTCGAATCTCCCCTCCAAATAACCGCAACGGACCGCTTGGTCGCGTTGAACATGATTGGGAGAGAGCGAGATGAAAACCAGAACTTTGGTAGTCGGTACCGTCACCGTCGCGGCCCTGGTTGCCGGCGGATGGGCCCTGGCGCAGTCGGAAGGCTCGACGAGCGGATTTGGCCAGCGCTTCATGCGCGGCGAGGGCCACGGGGAGAGGGGGCCGGGCATGCACGGCATGGGTCCCGGAATGATGCAGGAGATGGGTCGCCGCGGGCCGGGTATGAGGAAAGGCATGGGCCCGATGGGCCGCACAATGGGGCACGGACGAGGCGCCGCTTATGCCGATCCGGAGACCGATATCCACAAGGCGCCGTCCTCCGGCAAGGCCGAGTGAGGCCACTCATGTCGACCGGCACACCTCTTACGCGGCGGCAGGCGCTTCTCCTGTCGGCCTCGGCAGCGGCTGGCTTGGCCGCGGCCGGGCTGCCCCGATGGGCGCAAGGCGCGCCAGGTCCGGCGCAGGCGCTGCCGGTCCCCGCTTGATCGAGGCGCAGGGCGGCGAGCCCGTCACGCTCGCCCTCCAGAGGACGCAGCATCGGTTCGGATCTGGAGCCGCAGTGCCGGCGCGAGGCATCTCGGCGAGCTACCTGGGTCCGGTGGTGCGGGCTCGCAGCGGTTCGACGGTCGCATTCCGGGTGGAGAACCGCCTCAATGAGGAGACGACGCTGCACTGGCACGGGCTGTGGGTTCCATCGCATGTCGATGGCGGGCCGCACAATGCGATCAAGCCGGGCGCCGTATGGTCCCCGGAGATCACCATCACGCAGCCTGCGGCCACGACCTGGTTCCATCCGCATGGGCATGGGACCACGGCTCGGCAGGTCTACTCAGGCCTGGCCGGGATGATGATTATCAGCGACGGCGCTGATGGTGACCGCGGACTGCCTTCCACCTACGGCATCGACGACCTGCCGCTCGTGCTTCAGGACAAGCGGTTCGGGCGCGGTGCCATGC
>JBAPMW010000456.1:0-3485 GCA_049278815.1 Hyphomicrobiaceae bacterium | reverse complement strand
GTCAAGAACCTGTGGCGCAACATCGGCGCCTACGCCGCAAGTCTCGCCTCGTATGTCTTTTCCGGCGGCCGGCAGGCCATCGGCCGCACCGATTCCGGCGAGCCCATCACCGGCCGCGACCTGATCGCGCTGCTCGCCACCATCGGCGTCGACATTGGGCTCTTGGCGCTGGCCATCCTCAACCCCCCGCGCGAGCCGCCCTCGATCCGCCCCTCGGGCGCGCTCCGGCGCCAGATCAACGAGGCCATCGATACAGCCATCGCGCGGGCGCCCGGCGTCAACCGCGAATGGGTACGCAAACACTTCATCCACCACCAGCATGCGTCCTATCTCGTGATCCCGAACCTTTATAGTGCCGGCAGCGACGACAACATGGAGGGCGGGAAGGGCTCGCAGGCAGGCGAGGCCCACCGGGCGCTGGCGATGAACCAGCTGGCCGGCGTGCTGAGCGACCTGGACCTCGTCGTCTCGGCAAGTCCGCGACGAGGCCGGCTCAGGGCGTGGCTGTCGCGGGTGCCTGGGTTCAAGAGCGAGCTTGATCGCCTGAAGGACGAGGAGAGCCGCACGAGCAGTACCGACTTGAGCGAGATCCGCAAGAAGTGGCGTGAGGACAAGGGACTCAAGCCCGAGCATGAAGGCGCCCGCGAGCGGCCTGTGCGCAATCATGGCCTGTTCTCGAAGGCCGAGCGCGCGTTGGAGTTCGCCGACTGGAGCGAGGCGGCCCGCAAGGACATCGAGGTATTTCGCCTGGTGGACTCGGAAGGCCTCACTCCGCTGTTGATGGTGCTCAATGAGCCGCCGCCGACCGGCGGGGGCGGGGGAAAGCAGCTGGGCCTTGCCGATCCAGAGGCCTCGAGGCCGCTCAAATCCGAGCCGCCGAAGGCGCTGCCGCCACCGGCGCCTGGGGGCCGGGGTACCGGTTGAGGCTGCGTCGGGGCAGGACGACGCCGCTGGCGAGCAATGTGCGCGCCCGCCAGCGGCAACATCCGACTCTGGCGCCCGTTGGCCGCAACCGGATTTTGGCCAACGCTTCAAAAGCCTCAGGAACGTTGCTGCCTATTTTTTCTTCGCCTGTTTCTTGGCACTCTTCTTCTTCGGCAGCGGTGCGTTCAGCATCCAGCGGTGGCCGAAGGGGTCGGCGAGCATGGCGAAGCGTGCCTCCCAGAACGTGTCCTGGGGCTCCATGGTGGCCTTGCAGCCCGCATCCACGGCGCGGCTGAACATGGCGTCCACCTCGGCCGGCTTGGCAAACTGGATGGTGACGGCCACAGGCGACGGGCTCGCCGCGCTGGGGGCAGGCGGGCCACCGTGCTCGGGAAACTCGTCGCACAGCAGCACGGTGCCGCCGTTGATGGCAAGGTCGGCGTGCATGATGCGCGTGCCGTCCTGCGCCGCCATGCGGCCCCTCACCTTGGCCCCGAACGCCTTCTGATAGAGGGCAATGGCGTCGGCTGCGCCCTTGATCGTGAGATAGGGGCTGGTGGGCTGCACCTTGGGCTTGGCAGCCGTTCTGGTCGGCGTCTTGGCGGGCATGTGGATTCTCCTTGGCTTACCTCGTGGGGCATCCGGCCCATCGCTCAACAACGCGACAGCGACTGGGTTCCCGCATCGTCCGGGATCGATCGGTATTCGTGAGAAGTGCTGCAAGTCGGTCGCAGACCTCAGGCCATCCCAGCCGAAGCCAAAGGGAGACGGTCGGCGCCCGACGCTTGCCCCTGTCGCAAATGCTCAGTGTAGACGAGTCGCAGGCGCTGAACGATCGGCAGCCCTCCGATCGGTCGCCCACTGTGGCTCAGCGCCCACAGACGCCCGGAAAGGCAGGCGCCTCCATCGATGTCCGCGCGAGCCGGCGAACAGCGTGCCCCCTCGATGCGGTGACCTATGCTACATTTCAGGAGACGCTCCGACCACGCCGGTGGCCTCGGAGCGCTTGGCACACCGGCTGGTAGATCGTAGATCGTAGGGTGCAGTAAGCTGAGGCACTGCACCGATCCACCCTACGACGGATTCGACGCAGGGGTGTCGGCACAAGCGCCTCCGGCTTATTGCGCCCTACGATTCGTGCCCTGTCCTATCGATCACCGAAGCCACTGCCCTCGCCGCGAGACCCTGCTGCCCCATGACCCGCATCATCTACGTCAACGGCCGCTACCTCCCCTACGCGCAGGCTTGCGTGCATGCGGAGGACCGGGGGTTCCAGTTTGCCGATGCGGTCTACGAGGTGTGCGAGGTGAAGGAGGGGCGGCTGGTGGACGAGACGCGCCACATGGGGCGGCTGGCCCGGTCGCTCGGCGAGCTTGGCATGCCGCAGCCGATGCCGGCGGGGGCGTGGTCGCGGGTGCTGCGCGAGACCATCCGGCGCAACCGGGTGCGGGACGGCCTCGTCTATCTGCAGGTGTCGCGGGGCGCGGGGCCGCGCAACTTCCTGTTCCCGTCCCCCGACACACCGCCCACGGTGGTGTGCCTCGCCCGCAGCGCCTCGCCGGCGCAGCAGGAGGCGGCGGCCGAGGCCGGCATCGGCGTGAAGACCATGCCCGATCCGCGCTGGGACCGATGCGATATCAAGACGGTGATGCTGCTGCCCGCGGCGCTGGCCAAGGAGGCGGCACGCGCCGAGGGGGCCAAGGAGGCGTGGTTCTTCGATGCGGAAGGCTATGTGACGGAGGGGGCCTCCTCGAACGCCTGGATCGTCGACGGCGAGGGCCGGCTCGTCACCCGCCAGGCCGACCCGGCCATCCTGCGCGGCATCACCCGTACCACGCTGATCGACGTGCTGCAGCGCGAAGGCGTGGAGCTGGTGGAGCGGCCCTTCACGGTGGCCGAGGCCAGGGCGGCGCGCGAGGCGTTCGTCACCTCCGCCACCAACATCGTCATGCCGGTGGTGACGATCGACGGCCAGCCGGTCGGCAACGGCGCGCCGGGGCTGCTGACGCAAAGGCTGCGAGCCGAATTTCATAGCGCTGCGGAGATTGCGGAGCCCTGATTGGCGTGGGAGACCGCCGCAAGGTGTTATCGGGCGAGTTGGAGCAGCCACCGGGCGACCTGAGGGCAATCCCGCGGCGAATCTTCTTGTGCAAAGCAACACGATACAGCATGTTTCCTGCTGATCGGGGGTGTGGGACTGGGCCCCCGGCCGCACAACCGCCAAACGAATAAACAACAATACTGACGGACAAGAACAATGGCCGAAAAAGCCCAAAGCCTTCAGGATACGTTCCTGAACCACGTGCGCAAGAACAAGACGCCGCTCACCATCTTCCTGATGAATGGCGTGAAGCTGCAAGGCGTCGTGACCTGGTTCGACAACTTCTGCGTTTTGTTGCGTCGCGACGGCCACTCGCAATTGGTGTACAAGCACGCCATATCCACCATCATGCCGGGCCAGCCCGTGCACCTGATGGAGACCGACCCCGCCGAGGCTGCTCAACAGGGATAGCCATTACGACCGACGCCCCCAAGTCCGATCCTGGCCCCAAGCCCGCCCG
>JBAPMW010000455.1:0-2712 GCA_049278815.1 Hyphomicrobiaceae bacterium | reverse complement strand
TCACGCTGGACTTCCTCGGGCTGCTGCTGGGAAGCATCCCCGTCTGACGGGCTGCGGGCTGCGCCGTTGCTCAGGGCGCGCATGGCGTATGCAGGCCGCACGATTGACAGATCTCCTGGGCATCCCGCACCATCCCCGTCCGTAAAGGACCGGGCACCTTCGTCGGCCGACGTCGGTCGGGTGGGGAGACGGCGCGAGCGAGATGCGCGCGGCTGAACGAGGCGGAGCAACGATGCGAACCACTGTGCGCAGCGACGAGCGCATCCTGCAGTCGGACGTGTTCGACCGCGACGAGGACCGTCCGGCGCGCCCCGATTGGGGCCACTACGACGAGCCCGGGCGGCGTATTCCCGTCTATCACCGCTGCGAGGTGCTGGTGGTGGGCGGCGGACCGTCGGGCACTGCGGCGGCGGCGGCCGCTGCAAGGGCCGGGGCGGATGTCTGCCTCATCGAGCGCTACAATCACCTGGGCGGCCTCTCCACGGGCGGCCTGGTCATCTGGATCGACCGCATGACCGACTGGCAGGGCCAGCTCGTCATCCGCGGGGTCGCCGAGGAGCTCATGGACCGGCTGCCGCCCGATGCCATCGCCGGGCCGCCGCGGGAGGACTGGGGCAGCCAGGACGCCGCCAAGGCCGCCCACTGGTCGCAGCGCACTGCGGCCTACCACGGGGTCGTAACCTGGTCGCCCACCATCGACCCGGAGCGGCTGAAGCTCGTCTCGCAGGACCTGCTCATCGAGCGCGGCGTGAAGCTGGTGTTTCATGGCTGGGCGGCGCAGCCCATCGTCGAGGGCGGCGCTGTAAAGGGCGTGGCCTTCGAGAGCAAGGAAGGCCGCATGGCGATCATGGCCAAGGTGGTGGTGGACGCCACCGGCGACGGCGACCTCTTCGCCCGTGCCGGCGCCGCCTTCGACAGCGACATCGAGCAGGCCGACGCGCACCACTGCATGAACACCGCCTTCCTGCTCGCCGGTGTGGACATGACCCGCTGGATCGCATTTCGCGCCGGCCAGCCCGAGGCGTTCAAGGCGTTCATGGACCGCGGCCGCGCTGCCTGCGGGCTGTTCGAGCGGCCGTTCGTGTCCTGGCGCAACGACGTGGCGCTGTTCATGGGGCCGCGCCAAGCGGGCTACTCGCCGGTGAATGTCGATGATCTCACCGCGGTCGACATCCGCTCGCACCGCGCCATGCTGGAGCACCTCGACTTCTACCGCGCCAACGCACCGGGCTTCGAGGACGCCTACATGATGCTGTCGGCGCCGCAGATCGGCGTGCGCCATTCCCGGCGCCTCAAGGGCCTGGATGCGGTGCTGCGCTCACGCTGGCCGGAGGGCCGGGCGCTGCCCGACGAGATCGGCATCACGCCCGCGGTGAGCCCCAAGTGGCCAAACATCTCCATCCCCTACGGCGCCCTGGTGCCGGAGAGGCTCGACGGCCTCCTCGCCTGCGGCCGCCACGTCGCGTGCGACAAGAGCTCCCACACCTTCATGCGCGAGATCCCCCAGTGCTGGATCACCGGCCAGGCGGCCGGCGTGGGCGCCGCAGTGGCGGTTGCCCAGGGGGTGGAGCCGCGCGCGGTGGATGTTGCCCGCGTGCAGGAGACGCTGCGGGCGCAGGGCGTGCACCTGCGGCAGACGCAAGCCGCGCTGACGGCGGCGTGAGGGAGGGAGAGCTACCCGTCTCGTGCAGGATGGGCGCGAGCCCTGCAGCACGCCTATGTTCAACCACAGCAAGTGCGCATGCCGCTCCGGCTCGACCGCGTGCTGCGCTGGGTGGTCGGCGGATCTGGAAGGGTTATGTGGTTACGTCCAAAGTCGGGTCTTGTGCGTCCCGGACGAGGGGTGAACGCCCTTGACTGCCGCCGCCGGTCGACGCGCCCTGGTGCCTCTGCGTTTCACACCTCACGCCGCGGACCGTCCGAGCACGCTGGCAAGATCGTGGTAGATGGTGTGCAGGTGCTGGGCGGCCTGGTCCACGGACCCCATCTCGATGACGAAGCCATCGCCAATCACCCGGTAACCGAACGCTGTCTCCACGGTGTTGGGCCCGTACCATGCAAAGTGGACGGCTTCGCGGTCACCCGATGTGACGCGGGCCTTCTGAGCCGACGCAAGCGGCGGCGACAGGTGCTCCGCCGCGTAGGTTTCAATGAGTTGCCATAGAAGATCGCGCTGAGCCGATCCCAGGTCTGCGGCAGCGAGACCGACTTTCTGCGCATTCGCCCGCTCGCGCCCCGCGTAGGAAAGGATATTCCGAAGCGCTGAGTCCGATAGACGTGCCTTCGCTTGCCGTCTCGGTGCCAGATCGGCGAAAAGCCGCCGCGCCAACGCTTCCTCACCCTTGAGCGTGACCAAGCCGGCGTGGATTCCCGACTGGACGCGGTTGGGATTGGCGGAGAACGAGGAGGGCGTGACTGAAACGATCCGGCCATCGCGTACGGCAATCGAGAGGCTCAGATGATGCCCCTCCAGTCGAAACCCCCACGCCCCCCTCTCGGCGGGCACGCCGAAGACGGCGAACGAGAAGCGCTCCGAGGAGCGCCGGCCGACCCCGTCGCCGCGCGCGGCCAAGACGTCCTGCAGCGTCATGACGTCTTTCGCCTTTGCAAGGCCGTCCGCTGACAAAACCGTTGTGAGAAGGTCCCAGCCAGCAGCTTTCTGCAAGGCGCTCATTTGCTCGAGTCTCAAGCCGGGCTTGATGAAGTCGCTGG
>JBAPMW010000454.1:0-5296 GCA_049278815.1 Hyphomicrobiaceae bacterium | reverse complement strand
GGCGCACAAAGCGCTCGGCCTACGGCTCGCGATCAGTACCCAATGCGGCGCGGGTCGGCACGCGATCCGGGCGGCGGATCAGCCAGAAGAAGAGTGAGGTTAACATGCCGGTGAGAGCGCCAAGTGTGTATAAAGCGAGGTAGGCCCCAACTGGCAGTGGGATTCTCGATGTGCTTGGTTTGTCCAGGTATTCCAGCTCCTGAGCTTGTTTCGCTGATATCCTTGCATCCATAAGGATATCCCAGCATAAAACCAACATAAGACCGCCAAATACTCCGATAATCGTGTACAACCACCATTGAGTCCGGTTTACCCGTATCAATAGATAGTGGACGAGCAACCCAAATGTGGCCATCATGATGATTCCATATGTTCCTCCAAGGATAATCCCTAGTTTTATAGGGTCGATAAGCGAACTGTAATCGCAGCTTGTGGAATCCATAAGCATTAGCCCAGTAAAAAATGCTCCGACCACCACTCCAGTGAGCGGAGGCGCAAGAAGTATAGCCGGGATCGTGCGCCAAATCATGGTCTAATCTCCTTGCGACTTTCCACCTTTGCAGATCCTGACACAGTCACCTTCGACATCAAGGTTGGATTGTGCCCCAATCGGTGGTGTAAGAGCGCCGGTCCATGACCTGAGCTCGAATGATGGCTCCGGTGCGGGCTCCGTGGGCGTAGGGCGTGGCATGAAGATGGCGCGGATCGTGTAGACGCCGCCCGAGGCCGTGCCAGATCGCTCCAGCGCGTGGTGATGAGCGTGTGCGCGCCCGCCGCCGGCGTCAGCCCGTCGAGATCGCCGCTAGCGGCTGAACGAATTGACCGATCGACGGCGATGTGGGCACAAGTCCAGCGGAAAGCCATAAGTAAGAATGAGCACAGACGACAATCCCCAGCACCCCGGCGAGCCCGCAGCCACCCCGCCCTCTCTCCCACCGCTGCGTGCGTTCGCCCGCGGCCTGGGCGTCGTCGTGTCGATACCGGCGGCGCTGCTGTGCGCCGCCGGCGTCGGCTTCGGGGCGCTGGCGCGCGATGGCGGGCTCTCGATCTGGCATACGGTCTTCATCACGGCGAGCATGTTCGCGCTGCCGAACCAGGTGGTGCTGGTGGACCAGCTCGCCCGCAACGAGACGGTGCTGGCGGCGGCCTTCGCGGTGGCGCTGGCGGCGCTGCGGATGCTGCCCATGACGGTCACCGTCACGCCCTTCCTCCAGGCCGGGCGGCGGCGGCCGCTGCTGGAGGTCGTCGCTGTGCATTTCGTCGCCGTCAGCGCGTGGGTCGAAGCGCACCGGCGGCTGCCGGCCTTTCCGGCCGAGGCGCGGCTCATGGGCTACCTGGGGCTCGGGATGGGCTTCTGGTCCGCGATGCTGTCAGGAACGGCCATCGGCTACGCGCTGGCGGGCTCGGTGCCGGTGGCGGTCGCGGCAACGCTCCTGTTCCTCACGCCCATCTACTTCGTGCTCTCCCTGCTGGCGACCTCGCGCTCGCGCATGGACCTCTTTGCCATCGGTATGGGGTGCGTGCTGGCGCCGGCGCTCTACCTGGCGGTGCCGGGCTTCGACCTGCTCGCCACCGGCCTGATCGGCGGGACGCTGGCGTTCGTTCTGCGCGAGCGGCGCCTCTGACGGGCCGGCGGGGAGCAAGGGGCTCACATGCGCTTCCTCGGCGACGGCTTCGGCGGCTTTCTCACCATCATCCTCGCGGGCTTCCTCGCCACCGAGGTGTGGCGTTGGATCGGGCTGGCAGTGGGGAGCCGGCTCGACGTCTCCGGCGGGCCGTTCCTATGGATGCGCGCCGTGGCGACCGCCCTCGTGTCAGGCTTGGTGACGCGCATGCTGTTCTTCCCCACCGGCGCCCTGCTCGAGGTGCCGCTGGCGCTGCGGCTCGGCGCGTTTGCCGGCGGGGTGTCGCTCTATTTCCTGCTGCGGAAAAGCGTGGCCGCCGGCGTGGGCGCCGCGGCCCTGCTGCTGATGGCGGGGCAGCTCATCGCCCGGTGACAAACCGATCCCAGTAAGATCCCTGCTGCACCGCAAGGCCGAGGTGGTAGACTTGGGCGAGCGGTACGATCAGGGACTGCGTCTTGGCCGTCACGGTGCATTGGAAAGGGGACACATGATCTACCTAGCCTCGCAGTACGGCTGGCGTGCCGGCTTGGCCACGGCGCTTGTGGCCCTGACCCTGACTGGCCGGGCGGCGGCTGCCGAGGACGCCGTGACGCTGGCTCCGCACCGCGCCGTCTACGACCTGGCGCTGTCGGCGGCGCGCGGCGGCATGGGCGTGGTCTCGGTGACCGGTCGCCTCGTCTACGACCTCACCGGCTCATCGTGCGAGGGCTACACGCAGAATACGCGCCTGGTGACGCGCATGACGCAGCAGAGCGGCATCACGCTCGTGGCGGACCTGCGCTCCACGACCTGGGAGGACGGCGTCGGCAAGCGCTTCCGCTTCGAGTCGACCCAATACCGCGACGACAAGCTGAGCGAGGCCACCACCGGCGAGGCCGCGCGGCAGCAGGGTGGGGCCGGGGAGATCAAGGTCGATCTCACCAAGCCCGACAAGCGCAGCATCTTTCTGCCGGCGGGCGCCTATTTCCCGGTCCAGCACACCATTGCCCTGATCCAGGCGGCCAGGGCCGGCAAAGCCTCCTTCCGGGCCGACCTCTACGACGGCTCCGAGAAGGGCGAGAAGGTGTTCGATACCGTTGCCGCGCTGGGCCGCCCGCTGGCGCCGGGGGCGAACCGTGAGCTTCCGGGCGTCGCCAACGCCGACCGGCTCGACGCGGTGAAATCCTGGCCGGTTTCGCTCGCCTTCTTCGAGGCACGCGCGGGGCGCGTGGATGCGCTGCCCTCCTACGAGATGGCGTTCTGGCTGTTCGAGAACGGCGTGAGCCGGAAGCTCAGCATCGACTACGGCGATTTCGCGATGCAGGGCGATCTCAAGGACATCGTGTTCCACGAGCCGTCGAAGTGTGAGCAGAAGAAGTAAGGGAGTAGGGAATAGGGAGCAGGGAGTAGGGAATAGGCTACTCCCTACTCCCTCATTTCTCACCACAGCCAGGCGGCGCCGCGGACGCCGCCGGCGTCGCCCCAGCGCGGGGGCTTGAGGGTGACGCGGGGGTGGGCCGTGAAGAGATGCCGGCAGATCAGGTCGGGCAGCACGTCGTAGAGATGCGGCAGGCGCGAGAGGCCGCCGCCGAGCACCACCACGTGCGGATCGAGGATGTTCATCACGTGCGCCAGCCCGCGGGCGAGGCGGCTCGCGTGCCGGTCGAGCGTGGCCTTGGCCTCGCCGTCGCCGCTCTGGGCACGGGCCACGATCTCGCTGCCGCCGAGGCTGAGGCCGGTGGCGCGGGCGTGGTCGGCCTCCAGGGCGGGACCGGAGACCCAGGCCTCCAGGCAGCCGTTGCGGCCGCACCAGCAGGGCGGGCCGGGGTGCTCCTCGGCCGTGGCCCAGGGGAGCGGGTTGTGGCCCCACTCGCCGCCGATGCCGAGCGGCCCGTCGATGAGGCGCCCGTTGACCACCAGGCCCCCGCCGCAGCCGGTGCCGAGGATCACGCCGAAAACGGCGGGCGCGCCGGCCCCGGCGCCATCGACCGCCTCTGACAGGGCGAAGCAGTTGGCGTCGTTGGCGAGACGCACGGGGCGGCCGAGGCGGGCCTCCAGATCGCGGAGGAGCGGGCGGCCGTTGAGCCAGGTCGAGTTGGCGTTCTGCATGAGCCCGCTGGCCGGTGCAACCGAGCCCGGCACGCCGATGCCGACGCTGGCCCCGATTCGACCTTGGCCTCCAGCTTCTCCCTCAAGCCGGGCCACCATGGCGGCAATGGCCTCGACGGTGCCCGCATAATCGTGGCGCGGGGAGGGCATGCGGTGCTCGGCCACGCGCGCTCCGTCGGCGGCGAGCGCGATGCCCGCAATCTTGGTGCCACCGAGATCGATGCCGAGCCTCAGCGAAGGGAGTAGGGAATAGGGAGTAGGGAGTAGGGGGCGACCGGGCGGCGATTGCGGCATCTCCTACTCCCTATTCCCTACTCCCTACTCCCCTCTCTCTTAAGCAGTTGGTTAGACATTCTGAAGCACAGTCGCGCTGCCCGCGCAGAGTCGGTGTGCGATATCGGATCGCGGTTTGGCGGGTGCGTAGATCGGGCCCAGGGACGCATGAGCTACACTGACAGCAGCAGCGCCTGCCCGGACCGGCGCGCCGAGGCGCGCCGGTCGCCTAAGACCGTGATGATCGTGGAGGACAACGAGCTCAACATGAAGCTCTTCCACGACCTCCTCGATGCCCATGGCTACCGGACGCTGCAGACGCGCACCGGCATCGAGGCCCTGAGGCTCGCCCGGCAGGAGCGGCCCGATCTCATCCTGATGGATATCCAGCTGCCCGAGGTCTCGGGCCTTGAGGTCACCAAGTGGCTCAAGGACGACGAGGCGCTGTGCGACATTCCGGTCATCGCCGTGACGGCCTTCGCCATGAAGGGGGACGAGGAGCGCATCCGCCGCGGCGGCTGCGAGGCCTACATCTCCAAGCCGATCTCCATCGCCACGTTCCTCGATGCCGTCCGTCGGCATCTCGGAGAGGCCTGACGGGTATCCCCTGGCAGCCCTGGCCGTCTTGGGGCCGCCTTGGATCCTGCCGCGGTTGCAGAGCCTGCCGCCGCAGGTCGCCGGCCGTGGAGAAAGCATTTGAAATTCAGCCGGTTGCTCTTGGCAAGGCCCGGTGCTGGAGCCATCCGCAGAGGCTGCGATCACCCGCAGAGAGATGGCGAAAAGACGGCCAAATGCAGCCATTGCCACAGGAATATGTTGTAAGTCTTTGGAATTCTAATGAAGTATTGCAAAGCTCCCTCCAATCTGCTTTGCTCAAGGCGGAAGACTGCGCAGGAGGAGGGGACAAGCGCGGTCAGCGGGAGTGGCGCATAGGGGCGCCGCCCAATCCAGGACATCCAGATCCTCACGGACTCTCAGGTCCGCCGCATCTCCTGATGCCGTGAGGTGATGATCGGCTCGCGTGGCTAGGAGTGGCCTCCTCTTGTAACGCCGCGTACGGGTCGATCGATCGCCAGGTTCATGGCCAACGCCCTCTTTGGCCCATGACTTGGCAGGCCGGTGCCGGGGCTGCTCGGACTTTACTACCCCGCTGCCGAAGCCAGCTCTGGCGCCGGCCTATCCCTCCCACAGCCTCGAACCCAATCGGGCCGCGCACGTTCGCTGCGCAGCCTGTGAGCACGAATTGCCATGTAAGGTGTCAGACCCTCTGAGTCTGACACCTTAGCACAACCGGCGTTGGAGCCCTGGTG